>CALBST010000379.1 GCA_937967425.1 uncultured Caulobacteraceae bacterium | reverse complement strand
GGCCCCAGCGATATTCGCCGTAGAGCGCTTCGGCGGCGCGGACCATTTCTTCCATCTCGCCGCATTCGTAGAGGCCGCGCTCGAGCACGCTGGGCTCCGCCCATACGCCGGTGCGTGAACTCACGGCGCCGAAGCGCAGGTCGCCAATGGCGACAGCCATGAGATAGATCGGCACCGGGTGGCGCATCCGGAAGCGGAAGGCGCGGCCGCCTTCGGCCGGTTCGCCGTTCGGCGTCAGCATCTCGGCGCTCATCACTGCGGTGAGGCCTTCGGGCACGACGAGGCGAACATCGTAGGTCTGGCGAATGCCGGGGCTATCCTGCGTGGGCGCCCAGGTGCGCGTCAGGATCGATTGGCCCTGGCTGAACAGGAACGGCTTGTTGCTCGATGTTTGCTCCGGCGTCAGCCATTGCAGCGCGTCGGCGTCGGGCGAGGTTTCGTAGGCAATGGTGATTTCGCGCGCGCCATTGAGCTGAATCGTCAGCGGCGCGCCGCGATCGTTGTCGCCGTTCTCGCCGATCGTGAACGGCAGCGTTTGGCCGTTGCCGCTGATGATGCCGATGTTGAGACCCTTCACGTCGAGCACGATCTCGCGTGCATCCTCACGGGCGGCGATGGTCAGCGTGCATGTGCCAGCGAGCACTTTGCGTTCGAAGTCAGCGCGGAGATCGAGCGAGACGTTAAGCACCCGCGCTTCGTCAGGCTTTGCGTAGGAGAAGTCGTCGTGCGGTAGCGCGGGCATTGAAGCCCGGACATCGGCGCCGGTGGTCGCGCAGGCGGAGAGTGCGGGTGCGGCGAGTGCGGTGGCAAGCAGCGTGCGGCGTTCAATCATGTAGGCGTCCCCAAACTCTGTGTGGCGGCGCCGTAACGCCAATGGGGAGGGGTCGCAAGCGCGCTAGTGTCGCGCGCGAGCGCCGTCAGTTTGCTCGTGCTTCGTCGATGAGCGCTTTCAACTGATCACGCGCCAACAGTTTGATGCCGGCGCGGCCCATGCTGATCCAGCCTTCGTCGGCCCATTCGTGAAGCTTGCGGTTGACCTTCTCGCGGCTGGCGCCGATGCGGCGTGCGATTTCGGTTTGGGTGAGCGTGACGCTGGCGCTGTCGCCGGCTTCTTCGAGCAGGCGTTGGGCCAAGCGCCCGCCGAGGTCGAGCGTGTGGGCGTCTTCGATCTGTGCGTCGGCATGGCGGAGGCGACGCGAGAGTTCGGCGATAAGTTTGAGCAGCGCTTTAGGTTCGGACTCGAGCGCCGCGATCGCTTGATCGCGATGGATGCGCAGGAAGCGGGATTTGCGGATGGCGGCGATGTCGGCGGAGCGCGTGCCGCCATCGAGCACAGCCATTTCGCCGATCACGGCAGGCGGCTTGAGCGACGCCATGCGCACGTCCTTGCCGCCTTCGGTGGAGCTGCGCACTTCGACTTCGCCTTCAAGCAAAACGTAGAGCGCATCGCCCTTGTCGCCCTTGGCAAAGAGGAGCTTGCCGCTCTCGACGGTGCAGGGGACGCCTTGCTTAGCGAGACGCGCGCGCGTGGCGTCCGACAGCGCGGCCATCAACTCGGCCTTCGCCAGCGCCGCTTCGACGTTCAGGAGTTCCTGCTTATCCGCCATTGCGGACGGGTTTTGCGACACCCTGCGGGCAAGGGTCAATCAAATGCGCGCGTCTAGCGTGACGCGCGTCGCGCTTTAGGCGCTCGGCGCCATCGCCATTTGCCGGCGGATTTCGCGGCGGAACAAGTCGATCGGCTTGGGGCCTTGCTTGGTTTCAAGGCTCCAAAAGGTCCAGCCGTTGCAGGCGGGCGCGTCGGAGGCGAGGGCGCCAATTCTGTGGATTGAACCTGTGGCGTCGCCAAGCGCGAGGCTGCCGTCAGCGCGAACACGGGCGCGCTTGCCGTTGGGGGCGACCAGCCAAGCGCCTGGATGGATGAAGCCCGCTTCGATGACTTGACCGAATGGCACGCGCGGCTCCTCTTTCTTGGACTTGGTCACTTCCAAATCCTCGATCGAAACCGGTTTAATTTTCTTCAAACGTGCGCGGGCGCCTTCGGCATATTCGGCGTCGCGCTCGATGCCGATATAGTGGCGGCCGAGGCGCTTTGCGGCGGCGCCGGTGGTGCCTGTGCCGAAGAAGGGATCGAGGATCACTTCGCCCGGCTTGGTGGTGGCGAGCACGACGCGGTGCAGCAGGGCTTCCGGCTTCTGCGTCGAGTGCAGCTTGCGGCCTTCGCGGTTTTTCAGGCGCTCTGAGCCCGTGCAAATCGGCAGCGTCCAATCCGAGCGCATCTGCAGTTCATCATTGAGCATTTTCAGCGCGTCATAGTGGAAAGTGTACTTCGCTTCCTTCGATCGCGCGGCCCAGATCAAGGTCTCGTGCGCGTTGGTGAAGCGGGTGCCTTTGAAGTTCGGCATCGGGTTGGTCTTGCGCCAGACGATGTCGTTCAGAATCCAGAAGCCCAGATCCTGCATCGCCGTCCCGAGGCGGAAAACGTTGTGATACGAGCCGATCACCCAGATCGCGCCATTTGGCTTCAGCACGCGGCGCGCTTCGGTCAGCCAAGCGCGGGTGAAGTTGTCGTAGGCGGCGAAGTCCTCGAACTTGTCCCATTCGTCATCGACGCCATCGACGTTCGATTGATCCGGACGCGTCAGCGCGCCGCCAAGCTGCATGAAATAGGGCGGATCGGCGAAGACCAGGTCGACGCTGCCATTGGCGAGCTTCTTCAACTCCTCGATGCAGTCGCCCTCGATGATCTTGTCTTTGAAGTGGCGCGCCATTTGTCCCCCGGAAGCCGGGGGAATCTCGCTTGACGGAGTCCGCGAATCAAGAGTCCGCGGCCGTTAACCATGTTTATTTTTCAGGCGGGACGATTTTTGAGCCGCAGTCCAAGCGAGAGCAGATAGGCGACGAAGAAGAGGTACATATAGACCTCCTCCATCTCGCTCGAGCGATAGCCGCCGGTGAACGCTTGCACCGAGAAGGTCGAGACGCCGAGATCGTCGATGCGCTCCGGCAGTGCGCCGATCTGCGAGAACACGACTGGACCGAGGCAAACAAGCGTTGGCGCGAGCCACCACGGATTGTCGAACAGTCCGCGGCCATTGCGGAAGTGCTTCACCAAGGGATGCACGATGGTGCCGAGGATCATGCCGAACAACAAAACCGCGCGTGGCTTCTGATCGAACCACGAACTCGAATTGTGAATGTTGTTCTCGCCCTGATCGTTGAAGATTTCGAAGAAGCCGTGCATCTCCCAGCCGAAATAGTGCTGACCCCAGCTGGTTTCTTCGGTGAGCAGATAGAATACGCCGACGCTGATCAGGATCAGCCACCACTTCAGCCACTTTTCATGCTTCTGCAGCGCGAGCCGCACCGCGAGAAAGAGCGAGACTATGAGAATGATGGTCTGCGTGTTTTCCAGCAGGCCGAGCTCCCCCTTCAACACGCTCGGCTGCGTGAAAGCGAAATACATGAACACGACGTAGAGCGCCGCGCAAACGAGCCATACGGCGAGCGCGGAAATGTCGGTGCGTTGTGGTTTGGCGGCGTCCCCGGTCATGGGCGGAACATAGTGAGGCGGAGCCTCATGTAAACGCCGCCTTGCTTATGCGGCGAGGCCCAAAGCGTCGCGGACCGGCTTGAAGCTGCGGCGATGGATCGGGCAGGGGCCAAGCTCGGCCAGCGCCTTTTGGTGTTCAGGCGTGCCGTAGCCCTTGTGCTTGGCGAAGGAATAGCCCGGATATTGCGCGCAGAACTCCACCATCATCCGGTCGCGCTCGACCTTGGCTATGATCGAGGCCGCCGAGATCGAGGCGACGTAAGCGTCGCCATCGATGATCATCTCGATTGGGCAAGGCAGCTCCGGCGCGGAATTGCCGTCGATGAGCGCCGCGACCGGGCGCTCGGGCAGGCCGTCAAAAGCGCGGCGCATCGCGAGATATGTTGCTTGGAGGATGTTGATCTGATCGATCTCCTCCGGCGAGGCGACGCCCACGCCGACCATGGCGCAAGCGCGGATGGCGAGCGCCAATTCTTCGCGGGCTTCGGCTGAGAGCTGCTTGGAATCCGCCAACCCCTTGGGCCGCTTCTTGGCCGGCAGGATGACGGCCGCGGCTACCACCGGCCCCGCCCAGGGCCCACGCCCCGCCTCATCGATCCCGCAAATCCCGCTCATGGCCTTACTCAGCCCGGATTCTCGACCTGCGAGCAAGCGTGACAAGTACGCTTGACAGTCAAGCAAGCTTGATATTATGTAGCGGTCACTTGACGAGGAGATTGCGATGAAGATCTGCCAACAGCCGAGCCCAGCCGCCTGGGCCGCCATTCTGGTCAGCATGTTCGTGGCGGTCGCGGTCGCCAATGGTTGGCTTTGAGGGGCGCGGCCGTGCAACGCGAAACCAATCCCAAAATCATCAGCAACGCCCGCCGCTACGCCGGCAACATGCTCGTCGCGGGCGTGCTCTACACAGTGTTCGTGTTTGCGGGCGCTTACGCCACGCGGATCGATGATCTGCCGCGTTGGGTGCTGATCGTCGCCGCTTTGGCGCCGTTGCTGCCGGCGCTGCTGATGCTGCGCGCCTATGTGATCTTCTTGAACGGGATCGACGAGTTTCAACGCCGCATTCAAACCGAAGGCGTTCTTATCGCCGCCGCCGTCATCGGTTTCGGAACGTTCGCCTACGGCTTTCTCGAGGAATGGGCAGGACTTCCGCATCTGCCGCTGGTTTGGGTGTTGCCGGCACTGATCGGCGTGTGGGGACTGGCGGTCTGCATCTTGCTGTGGCGCTACAAATGAGAAACCGCCTCAAAGTCCTGCGCGCCGAGCGCAATTGGAGTCAGGCGGATCTGGCCGACAAGCTCGACGTCTCACGCCAGAGCGTGAACGCGATCGAGACCGGCAAGTACGATCCCTCGCTGCCGCTCGCTTTCAAGATCGCCAAAGTCTTCGCTTTGCCGATCGAACAAATCTTCAGCGACGACGAAGTCGCTCAAGCAGCCGAGTAGCCCGCGCCGAGCGCAAGCGCGACCCCAACAAAGTTGAATTTCAAAGGCGCGCCAGCGCCGAAGGAGAAGTCATGTTCAGTATCACCCGCAAATTTCTGATCGGTTCGCTCGCTGCGTTCCTAATCAGTGCCGTCGCGACACCGACCGACGCGCAGCCGTTCGCGCCCTCCCGCTTCACAGTCGAAGTGCGAGGCGAGGGGCCCGATGTGATCTTCATCCCGGGCTTGGGTTCGAGCCGCAACGTTTGGGCGGCGCAAGCCGAAGCGCTCGCGGCGACGCATCGGCTCCATCTGGTTCAAATCAACGGCTTTGCCGGCCAACCTGTTGGCGCGCCGGCGGGGCAAGTGATCGAGCCGGTCGTCGAAGAGCTCGCGCAATACATTGAGGCGTACACACGCGGCCAACCCGCCATCATTGGTCACTCGATGGGCGGGCTCACCGGGCTCATCCTGGCGCGCCGTCATCCCGAGCGCGTCGGTAGGCTGATGAGCGTAGACTCGCTGCCGTTCTACTCGGCGATGTTCAGCCCGATGGCGACGGCAGAGGGCGTCGAGCCGCAGGCGCGCACGATGCGCGATCAGATCGCCGCGCTCGATGACCCGACGTTCGCGGCGCAACAGAGCATGGGGGTCGGGCGTCTGGTCAAAACCGAGCCGCGCCGCGCCGAGGTTGTCGCCTGGAGCGTCGCCTCCGATCGCGCCACCTTTGCGCAAGCCATGTACGAAGTGATGACCACCGACATGCGGGGCGAAGTCGCCAACCTGCAGACGCCGATCACGGTGGTGTACGCCTACGACACGGCGATGGGGCCGGAGGCAATGGTCGACGGCCTCTATCGCGGCCAATACGCGCCGGCGCCCAATGTGAGCTTCGTGCGGATCGATGGCGGCTACCACTTCATCATGTTCGACCAGCCGGCGGCGTTCCAAGTGGCAGTGACGGAATTCCTCCGCTGAAACCTTGCTAGAGCGAGCGGGCGCCATTAGGCGTCCGCCCCATGCCCGCCAACGCGCCGCCCCGCTGTTTCCAGGACGTGATCCTGACGCTCCAGAATTACTGGGCCGAGCAGGGCTGCGCGATCCTGCAACCTTATGACGAGCAGGTCGGCGCCGGCACGCTGCACCCGGCAACCACGTTGCGTTCGCTCGGGCCCAAGCCCTGGCGCGCGGCCTATGTGCAGCCCTCGCGGCGGCCGAAGGACGGGCGCTATGGCGAGAACCCGAACCGGCTGCAGCATTATTATCAGTTTCAGGTGATCCTGAAGCCGAACCCGCCGGACCTGCAGCAGCTTTATCTGAACTCGCTCGCGCCCATCGGCATCGATCCGCTGCTGCACGACATCCGCTTCGTCGAAGACGATTGGGAAAACCCGACCGTCGGCGCCTGGGGCTTGGGTTGGGAAGTGTGGTGCGATGGGATGGAGGTGTCGCAGTACACCTACTTCCAACAAGTCGGCGGCCTGGACGTGCGCCCGGTGAGCGGCGAACTCACCTACGGGCTTGAGCGCTTGGCGATGTATGTGTTCGGCGTCGATCGGGTTTACGATCTGCCGTTCAACGATCCCGATAGCGCCACGCCGCTGACCTATGGCGACATCTTCCTCGAAAACGAGAAGCAGCAATCGCGCTTCAATTTCGAGCTGAGCGATCCGGAGCAGAATCTGCGCTGGTTCACCGATGCGGAAGCGACAGCCAAGCGCTTGCTCGCGGAGGGCAATGTGCTGCCCGCGTTCGATTACACGCTGAAGGCGTCGCACCTGTTCAATCTGCTCGATGCGCGTGGCGTGGTGTCGCCGACGGAGCGGCAAAGCTTCATCGCCCGCGTGCGCGATTTGGCGAAAGGCTGCGCCAGCGCTTGGGCGGAGAGCCAAAGCTGATGCCCCAACTTTTGCTCGAACTGTTCTCCGAAGAAATCCCGGCGCGCATGCAGAAGCGCGCGGAAGAGGATTTGGCGAAGCTCTTTGGTGAGAAGCTGAAGGCTGCGGGTTTAGACGCGAAAGCGATCAAGACGTTCTCGGCGCCGCGCCGCATTGGTTTGTTCATCGATGATCTGCCGGCGAAGGCCGCGGATGTGAACGAAGAGCGCAAAGGGCCGCGCGTTGGTTCGCCTGAGCAAGCGCTGCAGGGCTTCCTGAAAGGCGCGGGGCTGACGTCGATCGATCAGGCGCAGATTGTCGAAGACAAGAAGGGCTCGTTCTACGTCGCGAAGATCGAGCGCGCGGGGCGGGCGACGGCGGAGATCGTGCAGGAGATCATTCCTGAGATCGTGCGCGCGTTTCCGTGGCCGAAGTCGATGCGCTCGCAATCGAGCGATCTGCAATGGGTGCGCCCGCTGCACAATATTTGCTGCGTGTTCGACGGCAAGGCCGTGAAGATCGCGGTTGAGGGCGTGGGCAGCGAGGCCGTGACCTGGGGCCATCGCTTCCATGCGCCGGAAGCGTTGCCGGTGGCGAACTTTGCTGACTACGCGTCGAAGCTGCGCGGCGCGAAAGTTCTGATCGAGCGCGAAGAGCGCAAGACGATCATCCTCGAACAAGCCAAGAAGCTCTGCGCCGCGAAGGGGCTGGAGCTGGTTGAGGACATCGGTCTGCTCGAAGAAGTCGCGGGCTTGGTTGAGTGGCCAGTCGTGCTGCTCGGCGACATGGACCCGGACTTTCTCAATCTGCCCGGCGAAGTGATCCGCCTCTCGATGCGCACGCACCAAAAGTATTTCGCTGTGCGCGATCCGAAGAAGGGCGGCCTCGCGCCGCACTTCATCGTGGTCGCGAACATCGAAGCGAAGGATGGCGGCAAGGCGATCGCGGCGGGTAACGCCCGCGTGCTCTCAGCGCGCCTGAACGATGCGCAATTCTTCTGGAAGGTCGACACCGCGACGCCGCTCTTCACTGAAGAGCGCAAAGCGAAGCTGCAGAAGATCGTGTTCCACCAAAAGCTCGGCAGCGTTTGGGATAAGGTCGAGCGTGTGCGCGCTCTTGCTGAAGAACTCTGCGCCGTCACCGGCGCCGATCCGAAGCTCGTTCGCGAAGCGGCCAATCTCTGCAAGATGGACTTGGTCACGGAGACCGTCGGCGAATTCCCCGAACTGCAAGGGCAGGTAGGGCGCCAACTTTCGGCGCTGACCAAAGGCAACCACGAAAGCGTCGCCGCCGCGATCGAAGATCACTACCGCCCGCTTGGGCCGAACGATCGTGTGCCGACGGATAAAGTCGCCGTGACGCTCGCGCTGGCGGACAAGCTGGATACGCTGATCTGCTTCTGGATGATCGACGAAAAGCCGACCGGATCGAGCGATCCTTACGCTCTGCGTCGCGCCGCTTTGGGAGTGGTGCGCACGCTCCTGGCCAACGACCTTCGCTTGCCGCTTTATCGGTACACGCCCGGCAAGCCCGGTTCTGGCCCGGAGAGCGTCGCAGTCGTGTCAGGCGCGATCTACAAGGCGGCCAGCCAATATCTATTCTCGAAGGCATCAACCGGCGATCGTCGCGCAGAGGCGCGAGACAGCTGCGCAGAGATTCTCGCCTTCCTAGCCGATCGCCTCAAAGTTCAGCTCCGCGATCAAGGCAAGCGTCACGATCTTGTCGACGCTGTCTTCGCGCTTGGCGATGACGACCTCGTTCGCATCGTCGCGCGCGTCGAAGCGCTGGACGCGTTCCTGAAAACCGAAGACGGCGCGAACTTGCTCGCGGGCTATAAGCGCGCGGCGAACATTCTCGCGGCGGAAGAGAAGAAGGGGAAGTGGAGCGCCGAGGAGGCCAAGGGCCAAGTCGATGCCTCCAAGCTCGCCGAGCCCGCCGAGAAGGCGCTCTACGAGGCGCTGGAAACAGCGCTGCCTGCCGCGCGCGCGGCGGTGGAGAAGGAGGACTTCGCCGCTGCCATGAAGGCGCTCAGCGGGCTTCGCGCGCCGGTGGACGCCTTCTTCGAAAAAGTCCTCGTCAACGCCGAAGATCCGATGCTGCGCCGCAATAGACTTTTGCTGCTCTCTCGGTTACGCGAAGCGCTGTCTCAGGTTGCGGACTTTTCGAAGATCGAGGGATGAACGAGCGACGCGATGCTCAATCATCCCCGCCCCCTCGCGGGGCGGGGGTAGGGGGTGGGGGGCGAAGAGATTTCGCAACTCCATCCGAACCTGCGCAACACGCCGATCGCCCCCCCTCCGTCCGCTCCGCGGACACCTCCCCCGCAAGGGGGGAGGAAGGAAAGAGCAAGCGTGCAAAGGGTTGGGCGCCTGATCCGAATGAAGGCTCGCGACAGAAAGATCGCACGCGCACGAAGCTTCGCGCGAAGCTGTTGCGCAAAGAACTGACCCCTTCTGAAAAGAAGCTGTGGTTGTTGCTGCGCGGTATCGAAGGTGTGCGCTTCCGCAAGGAAGCTCCGATCGGCGACTACGTCTTCGATTTCGCATGCTACGGAGCACGATTATTGATCGAGCTTGACGGCTCGATCCACGGACGCGCGGACGTTCAAGCAAACGATAAAGCCAAAACCATCTACGCAGCGACGCAAGGTTTCCGCGTGCTGCGTTTTCAGAATGACGACGTATGGGATCGGCCCGCGTGGGTTGTCGCTGAAGTGCGCGCCCGCCTTGTCGCCCCTCACCCCCCAACCCCCTCTCCGCAAGGGAGAGGGGGAGAAGAGAGTGTAGAATGACGAAGCAGTGGGTTTACGGGTTTGGCGGCGGCGAGAGCGCGGGCGATGCGTCGATGAAGGCGCTGCTCGGCGGCAAGGGCGCGAACCTGGCTGAGATGTCGAAGCTGGGACTGCCTGTGCCGCCTGGCTTCACCATCACCACCGAAGTCTGCACCGCGTTCTACGAGAACAAGCGCGCCTACCCGGCGGACCTCGCGGCTCAAGTCGATGCGGCGATGAGCGCGCTCGAGAAGAAGGCCGGCAAGGGCTTCGGCGATGCCGCCAACCCGCTGCTGGTTTCCGTGCGCTCAGGCTCGCGCGCCTCGATGCCGGGCATGATGGATACGGTGCTGAACCTTGGTCTGAACGACGAGACGGTCGAAGGCTTGGCCAAACTCTCGGGCGATGCGCGCTTTGCCTACGACAGCTATCGCCGCTTCATTCAAATGTATTCAGACGTCGTGCTCGAACTGGAGCACGGTGAGTTCGAGGAAATTCTCGGTTCGCAGAAAGATCTGCAGGGCTACGCCTCAGACACGGAGATGACGGCGGACGATTGGAAAGTCGTCGTCAAAGAATTCAAGCGGGCGGTTGAGCGTCAGCTCGGCAAGCCGTTTCCGAGCGATCCGAAGGAGCAGCTATGGGGCGCAATCGGCGCCGTGTTCGCGAGCTGGATGAACGATCGCGCGATCTTTTACAGGAAGCACAACAACATTCCCGAAAGCTGGGGCACTGCCGTCAATGTGCAAGCCATGGTGTTCGGCAATATGGGCGAGACGTCGGCGACCGGCGTTGCGTTCACCCGCGATCCCTCAACGGGCGCGAAGAAGTTTTACGGCGAGTTCCTGATCAACGCGCAGGGCGAGGACGTCGTCGCCGGCATCCGCACGCCGCGCGCGCTGACGAAAGCCGCGCGCGAAGAAATGAAGGAGACGGGAGAGTCGCTTGAAGAGGCGATGCCTGCCGTGTTCGACGAGTTGGTGAAGGTCTACAAGACACTCGAAGCGCACTATCGCGACATGCAGGACCTGGAGTTCACCGTGGAGCGCGGCAAGCTCTACATGCTCCAAACGCGCAACGGCAAACGAACTGCGAAGGCGGCGCTGAAAATAGCCGTCGACATGGTGGGCGAGGGGCTGATCACCACTGACGAAGCAGTGCTGCGTGTTGATGCGGCCGCTCTTGATCAGTTGCTGCACCCGACAATTGCCGAAGGCTACGCGCGCGACATCATTTGCAAGGGGCTGCCCGCATCTCCCGGAGCAGCCGTCGGCATCGTCGTATTCGATCCGGACGAGGCCGAGCGTCTCGCGGCCGATCGACAGAAGGTCATTCTCGTTCGCGAGGAAACGAGCCCAGAAGACATTCACGGCATGCACGCCTCGCAGGCCATCGTCACCGCGCGTGGCGGGATGACCAGCCACGCCGCCGTCGTTGCGCGCGGCATGGGCCGGCCATGCGTGTCCGGCGCTGGCGACATCCGCATCAATATGAAAGCCGGCGAGTTCACAGCCGGAGGGCGCGTCGTCAAAAAGGGCGAGACCATTACCGTCGATGGCTCCAGCGGCCAGGTGCTGCTTGGCGCCGCTCAAATGGTCGAGCCTGAACTCACCGGCGACTTCGCCACGGTTATGGCGTGGGCTGATGCGGCGCGGCGCCTGAAGGTGCGCACCAACGCCGACACCCCGCACGATGCGGAAGTTGCGGTGAAGTTCGGCGCTGAAGGCATCGGCCTCTGCCGCACAGAGCACATGTTCTTTGACGCGCAGCGCATCGCGTCAGTGCGCAAGATGATTGTCGCGGAAACGGAAGCGGCGCGCATTAAGGCGCTCGATGAACTCTTCCCGCACCAGCGCGCGGACTTCGTTGGAATCTTCAAGGCGATGGGCGGACGGCCCGTCACCATTCGCTTCCTTGATCCGCCGCTGCATGAATTCCTGCCACACGCGGAGAAAGACATCGCCGAAGTCGCGCCGACGCTTGGCGTCACGGCGGATTGGCTTGCCGCGCGCGTCAAGGCGCTGGCCGAGAGCAACCCGATGCTCGGCTTCCGCGGCTGCCGGCTCGCGATCGTCTACCCTGAGATCTACGAGATGCAGGCGCGCGCCGTGTTTGAGGCGGCGTGTGATGTGGCCGAGCAGGGCGCGGCCCCGATCCCTGAGATCATGATCCCGTTCGTGATCACGAAGAAGGAGTTGGAGACCATCAAGGCGCGTGTCGACGCGGTCGCGGCGGACGTGTTTGGCAAACGCGGCCGTAAGCTTGACTACATGGTAGGCACGATGATCGAGCTGCCGCGCGCCGCGCTCAAAGCCGGGGAGATCGCCGAGGCGGCCGAGTTCTTCTCTTTCGGCACAAACGACCTCACCCAAGCCACGCTTGGCGTCTCCCGTGACGACGCCGGGAGATTCTTGGGAACGTATGTCGATACCCAAGTGTTAACAGCCGATCCGTTCGTCTCCATCGACGCCGAAGGCGTGGGAGAGCTTGTCAGGCTTGCCTGCGAACGGGGGCGAGCCGCCCGTCAGGGGCTGAAGCTTGGCATTTGCGGAGAACATGGCGGCGACCCCGCATCGGTGGCGTTCTTCGAGCGCGCCGGGCTCGATTACGTCTCGTGCTCGCCGTACCGGGTGCCGATTGCCCGTCTGGCTGCCGCCCAGGCCGCCCTTAGCGGAAAGCGCTGAGCGCCTCGCGCGTTACCAATTAACGCTACGTCATGCGTCCTCGGCCGGCGCGACCCGCCGTCGCGGCCTTTTTCGCCTTGTTGGTGAACTGGCACGAGCCTCGCAAGACTTTGCCAGCTTTGGGCTTTCTCGGCGTGACCCCCAGGTCGCACCTAGCGCCAGAAGTAGGGCAGATGAGGTGGGAGGCGAGACTATGAACAAAAAGT
The DNA here is from genome assembly GCA_937967425.1 of uncultured Caulobacteraceae bacterium. The sequence continues at coordinate 13,756 of CALBST010000379.1, read as the reverse complement.
CAATCGCCCCACGCGCGCGCGTCCTGTATCCCGCCCCGTCCTCACAGCAAATTATTACTGAGGCAAAACGATTTGGGTTGCTGCGGAATATTTGGCGTCGACTTGTGCCAAATCTGCACACGATTAAGCGGGGCTTAATGCATTTAACGTTGTTCTGGCGTCGACTGACTATTCTTGCGGGTGAGATACGGACCCAGGTGATGGTTGAGATCGAACGGAACCCTCTGGCCGTGCGCCAGGGTGCAGCGACGATCATGTGCCTCGCGGCCGCTGCGGTTGCGATGCCTGTGATCTCGCATCGCGCTGCTGAGCAGCGCGATGGCGCTGAATGGGCCGCGACGTCGTCGGCCTTCGCCGCGCAGTTTGAGCAAAACTTGCTCGCCAGCGAGAACGGTACCGAAGTTCAGCTCACTGCTTTCCGCACCAATGATGGTTTGCGCGCGCGCGGCCAATCGACCTTGTTCGAGAGCCCGGACGCTCGCGCCATGATGGTGCAGGCGGTCCTGCGCGGCCCCACCGCCCAGCAACCCGCAGCCGCGCCGACCGTTCCGGCTCAGCCGCAGATCGACGCCCGTCAACACGACTGCTTGAGCCAAGCGATCTATTACGAAGCCCGCGGCGAGAGCCAGCGCGGCCAGATCGCGGTCGCTGAAGTGATCATGAACCGCGTCCGCTCGGGCTACTACCCGAATTCGATTTGCGGCGTCGTCTATCAGGGCTCGCACCGCTCGACCGGCTGCCAGTTTACCTTCACCTGCGATGGTTCGCTGAACCACCGCCCGCGCGGTCGCGCTTGGGATCGCGCACAGCGTGTCGCCACGGCTGTGATGTCAGGCTACACCCGTCCGATCACCCAAGGCGCGACGCACTACCATACGCACGCCGTGAACCCAGTTTGGAATTCGGGCCTCGTCGAGACCACGAGCATCGAAAGCCACGTCTTCTACCGTTTCCCGAACCGCTCTGAGCGCGCCTACTACCAGGAAGCGTTGGCCCGCCGCCGGGGCGCCATGGGCTCGCGCCGCAGCGCCACCGCCGCGGAGGAGCTGATCCCGGAAGCTGGCGACGTGGCGCTGGAAGGCGTGGGCGGCGGTCTGACGGAAGAGGCGCCTGCGCCAGTCGAGTCCGAAACGGACACGACTGCGGCCAACACCGCGACCGGCCAAAGCGAAGTGGCGACCTAGGTTTTGGCCCGCATGCGCGTCTGAAGACGCGCGATCCAAGATCAGCTTTCGCTGCTGCTGAACTGCTTCTTGATCTGATTGCGCATCACCGCGGGAAAGAACCGCGCGAAGAAGCGCGCGCGCTCGGCCTCTTTGCCGACCATGTAGTGGATGTCGTTGCCGTGCGCTGCGTCCCACGCGCGCTCAGCCGCCATGCTGACCGGGTAGATCGGCGTCTTGTTCTCGACGAGCGTATCGCGGATGCGGCGGTTTGATCCTTCTTGTCCGCTCGGCAGCCCATCGAGGATCGCCGTATCGATGAACCAGGGCATCAAGCTCACGACGCGAACGCCGTACTTCGAAAACTCAACGTCGAGCGCTTCTGTTAAGCCGCGCACGCCGAATTTCGTCGCGCAATAGACGGCCAAATTCGGCGCGCCAAATACGCCAGCGACGGAAGCGACGTTGATGATGCGCGCCCCGGGTGTCTCGCGCAGCAGTGGAATGGCGGCGTTCACGCCGTTGATCACGCCCTTCAGATTCACATCGAGTGTGAGGTCGATGTCATCCGCCGCCATTTCATCGATCGGGCCGCCCTTGCCGACGCCCGCATTGTTGAACAGCACATGCATGCGCCGGTTGGTGGCTTGGCCGAACGCCTCCACGGCGCGCGTCCAGCCGGCGCGATCGCGGACGTCGAACGTCATTGAGATGCGCTGACCTTCGGGCAGCATCGCCGCCGTTTCTTCGAGGCCCTTCGGATTGACATCGAATAAGCCGACAAACCACCCGCGGTCGGCGAAGAGCTTTGCGGTGGCGCGGCCGATGCCGGAGCCGGCGCCGGTGACGAAGATTGTTTTTTGCGGTTCAGCCATGGGCAGCGTTCGTCCGCTGGAACGTGTGCGCCGTCAAGCGTTGCGCATCGTTCTTCGCATCGCAGCAGGCGGGGCGCCGTAGAGGCGCACGAAGGCGCGCCGCATGCGCTCGGGATCGCCGAAGCCAGTGAGGCGCGCGATGTCCTGGATGGCGCCGCCTTGGGCCAACGCCGTGCGGGCCGCCTCCACGCGCAGGCGTTCTACCGCTTTCGCCGGGGTTACGCCGGTTTCCGCCGCGTACGCTCGCGCAAAGTTGCGCGGGCTCATAGCCGCTTCTGCCGCTAGGCGTTCGACGGAGAGGTCTTCGCTGAGATGCTCGCGCATCCAGGTGTTGAGTTTTGCGAACCTCGAGGCGCCGGCGTCCAAGTCGAGTAGGGCGGAGTGCTGCGCCTGGCCGCCGGGACGCTTCGCATACACGACCATCTCGCGCGCAACGTTGGCGGCGACGTCTTCGCCGAGATCTTCCGCGATCAGCGCGAGCGCCAGGTCGATGCCGGCCGTAATGCCGGCGGATGTCCAGACCGCGCCGTCCTTAATGAAGATGCAATCAGCCTCGACGCGGACATTTGGAAACAGCTGCGCCATCTGCGGCGCGCGCCGCCAATGCGTGGTTGCGCGTTTGCCGTTGAGCAATCCCGCTTGCGCCAGCAGCAGCGCCCCGGAGCACACACTGGCGACGCGGCGCGCCCGCGCCGGCGCTGCTTTGATGGCGCGGATCAAGCGTTCATCGTTGATCGCGGCGCGTGTACCGTCGCCACCGACGACGATGAACGTGTCCACTTTGGTGCGTCCGCTTAGCGCTTCCGCGGGCATCGCCACGCCGGCGGAGGAAGGCACGAGGCCCGCGTCCACTGCCGCGAGCTTCAGCGTGTACGCACCCGGCGCGAAGCGCGCCGCGATTTCGAACGCGCCGATTGGCCCGGCGGCGTCGACGATCTGAAAGCCGGGAAAAAGCACGAAAAGCACCGTGCGCCCACGAGAGCCCTGAGCTTGTCGAAGGGCGCCGCCGCGTGCTCCACCGGCCTTCGACGGGCTCAGGCCTCCAATTGGCTTTGGCGGAAAACGAGGGCTCTTTGACATTTCAGCCAAGACCCTCCGGCGCCAAGATAGCGCCTGTCAATGGAGGTCGCCGATGGCGCAACCGTTCCGCATCGTTTTCATTCTTTATCCGCGGCTGACGCAGCTCGATTTCACCGGTCCCTATGAAGTGCTCGCGCGCGTGCCGAACACCGAAGTGGTTATCGCCTCGAAGGACGGCGGCGCACTCAAAACCGAGATGGGGCTCACCTTCACCGATCTCGCAAAGCTCAGCGATGTAGCGAGCGCCGACATGATCATGATCCCCGGCGGGCCCGGGCAAACCGACGCCATGCAGGATCCTGAGTTCATGGCTCAGGTGAAGCGGCTCGGCGCGAGCGCAAAGTATGTCACCTCCGTTTGCACCGGCTCGCTTATTCTTGCTGCCGCGGGTCTGCTCAAAGGCAAGCGCGCGGGCAGCCACTGGGCTTATCGCGACCTGCTCTCCATGTTCGGCGCTATCCCTGACGACGCGCGTGTTGTGCGTGACGGCAACGCCATCACCGGCGGCGGCGTCACCGCCGGCATCGACATTGCGCTGACCATTGCCGCTGAAATTGCAAGCGAGGATGTCGCCAAGATGATCCAGCTCGCGATCGAATATGCGCCGGCGCCGCCGTTTAACTCGGGTCGCCCAGAGCTTGCCGAGGAGAAAACGGTGGCCGCAGTAAAGCAACTCTTCTCGGCGTTTGCACAACAACGGCGCGAAGCGATTGAAACGATGACGGGGGCGGCCTGATGCTTGCGCTGCGGCCAAACTGCGAGTGCTGTGACCGTGATCTGCCGCCGGAGAGCAGCGAAGCGCGCATCTGCACGTTCGAGTGCACCTTTTGCGCTGCCTGCGCTGATAGCGTTCTAAACGGGCAATGCCCCAATTGCGGCGGCAATCTCGAGCGCAGGCCAATCCGGCCCGCTGCGGCATTGGTGAAATATCCGGCGTCCACCGAGCGCGTGTTGAAGAAGCGCTAAGTCGGCGCGCCGATGCTCCGAGTTATGCGGTGCCGCCAGCTTCGCTCAGTTGCGATGGATCGAAGCCGAGCGAGCGGATCGCGCGTTCCCACTTATCGCCGTGCGCCGCGTCGAACACGATCGCGTCGTCATAGTCGACCACGAGCCACGCGTTGTGGCGCAGCTCGCTCTCAAGCTGCCCGGCGCTCCAGCCTGCGCAGCCAAGCGCCAAGACGTAATTTGCGGGCGGCTGATCACCGGCGACCGCCTCCAACACATCGCGCGTGGCGGTGAGCCGAACGCCGGGGGCCACGCTCTGCGTGGCCTCGCCCGCCGCGAAATCCTCCGAGTGCAAGACATAGCCGCGATCCGGGCGAACCGGGCCGCCATCGAGCACTGCGCGCGCAGCAGTCTCGTCTCCCGCCGTTAGCCCGAGGTGCCCAAGCACCTCCGAGAGCGTCAGGTCGTCCTTCGGCTTGTTAATCACCACGCCCATCGCGTGTTCCGCATCATGAGCGCACATCATGATGACGGACTTGTCGAAGCGGGGATCGCCGATCCCCGGCATCGCCACCAGTAGCTTGCCGGCCAACGTGTCGCTCATGGGGCTAATCGTCCCGCGCCCGCCGTTTTCGCGCAAGAGGGCGCTCGCATATGGCGCGCGTCTCGCCTACATAATCGGTGAAACAGGGGATTTGCTTATGATCAAAGTCGGAGACGCGCTGCCGGATGTTCAGTTCAACGTACCCACCAGCGAGGGCATGAAGCAGATGCGCACGGCCGATGTGTTCGGCGGCAAGACGGTGGCGCTGTTCGCGGTGCCGGGCGCGTTCACGCCGACATGCTCGGCGCGGCATTTGCCGAGCTTCCGCGATCACCTGGCCCAGCTCAAGGCCAAGGGCGTCGATACCGTTGCGTGCACCGCCGTAAACGATCACTTCGTGATGGGCGCATGGGCGAAGGATCAGAATGTTGTCGATCAGATCGTCATGTTGTCGGACGGTTCGGGCGAATTTGCCAAGGCGACCGGCCTTGATGCTGATTTCTCAAAGTTCGGCATGGGGCCGCGTTCGAAGCGCTATTCAATGATCGTCAAGGATGGGGTGGTATCTCAGCTGAACGTTGAAGAAGCTGGTGAATACAAAGTTTCCAGCGCGGAATACCTGCTTGCTCAGTTAGGCTGAGCTTAACGCTGATTACCCGCGCGAGAACGCATTGACCGCAGAAGCGGTGGGAGTGAGACGCGATGGCGGTTGTAATTTTCTTCGCCGTGATGGCGCTCGTGCTGGCTTTCAGCGCGATCAAGGTGGTGCCGCAGGGCTTTCAGTACACCGTTGAGCGCTTCGGTCGCTACACCGGCACGTTGCGTCCAGGCATCGCCTTCCTCGTTCCATTCGTCGATCGCATCGGCAAGCGCATGTCGATGATGGAAGCGGTGCTCGATGTGCCGCGCCAAGAAGTGATCACGAAAGATAACGCCATCGTCTCGGTTGACGCGGTTGTCTTCATTCAAGTCATGGATGCAGCGAAGGCCGCCTACGAAGTCGAAAACTATCGCCTCGCCATCCTCAACCTCTGCTTGACCAACATTCGTACCGTCGTCGGCTCGATGGACCTCGACGAAGTGCTCTCGCAGCGTGACTCGATCAACGCCCGCCTGCTGACAGTCATCGACGCCGCCACACATGCCTGGGGCACCAAGGTGATGCGCGTCGAGATCAAGGACCTTTCGCCGCCGGCTGACCTGACACAAGCCATGGCCCGCCAGATGAAAGCCGAGCGGGAGCGGCGCGCGCAAATTCTGGAAGCTGAAGGCGACAAACAAGCCGCCATTCTGCGCGCTGAAGGCGCCAAGCAATCGGCGATCCTCGAAGCAGAAGGCCGCCGCGAGGCAGCCTTCCGCGACGCTGAAGCGCGTGAACGCGAAGCCGAAGCCGAAGCGAAGGCGACCGACATGGTCTCGCAGGCCATCGGCAAGGGCGACGTGAATGCGATCCGCTACTTCCTTGGCTTGAAGTACGTCGAAGCGTTTGGCCAGCTTGCGACCTCGAACCAGCAGCGTACGGTCATTATCCCAGCCGATCTCTCCGGCATTGCCGGCCTGGTCGAAGGCCTGCGCGCGCTCAACGCGCAAGCGGAAGGCGGGGCGGGCGGCAGCCCGTGGACCGCACCGCGGTCGCCGACGCCCGCGCCACGCTAAGCCACTCGCGTAAGCGGCTAAGCATCGCTACATTGGGACCATGGACACGCTGATCACCTTCCTGACGAGCCTTGGCCCGCAGCACTGGCTGGTCTTGGGCCTCATCTTGCTCATCGCCGAGATGGCGAGCGGCACGACCTATCTGCTTTGGCCGTCTGTCGCGGCGTTTCTCACTGCGCTCATCTCGCTGGCGGGCGCAACCAACTGGATCGCCGAGATCGCGATTTTCGCGGTGCTCGTGATTGCACTCACTTGGTTGGGCGGGCCGATCGTCAAGCGCTGGCGCGAGGAGAACAAGGCCGAGGGGCTCAACGAGCGCTCGAAAACGCTGATCGGCACGCGCGGCGTGATCACGGTGTTTGCGAACGGGGCCGGCTCGGTGAAGATTGCCGACACGATCTGGCGCGCTGTAAGCGATGAAGCGCTGACGCCTGGCCAAACGGTGGTGATCGACAGCGTCGATGGCGCGACGCTGAAGGTCCGCGCCGTCTAGCCGCTTGTCGGGTCAGGGCCGCAACCGCGCCGGGCAGCGGATGCGCCAGTATTCGAACTCTTGAGCATCATCAGGCTGATCGCCGGAGATGCGCCGGAACAGGCGATTGCCTTCGCGCCGATACTCGATGCGCTTCGGGTAATCGTGCTCGGGGTCTGTGTTCACAAACGTGGCCGTGTTGTTCGGCTCTTCCTCCAATAACTGGTAGCGGATCGGGAATGAGCCGAGCGGCATGTTCACGAGTTCAGGGCGCCCGTTTGACTCGATGCGCATTTGCTCCCAGCCCTGAACTTCACCTTCGCCTTCGTGATAGCCGTAGCCGGCGATGATTGGCGCGTCCGGCGCGATCCAGACTTCGTAGAAGGTCGCGCCGCTCTCAGCTTCGCGTGGCGGCTCTGTGCGCCAACAGCCGGCAAGCCAGCGCAGATCACTGATATCCTGCGCGGAGGCGGTAGCGGCGAGGAGCAGGGCGAGAGCAAAGAAGAGAAAGCGCATGCCTGTGAAGCTGCGCGCATCGCCGATGTGAAGCAATCCCCGCACTCTTGTGGTTACGCGCCCCTCTCCCTTGCGGGAGAGGAGGTAGGGGTGAGGGCGTTCAAACGCGCAGGCGCCTGCTTGTCGGAACGCCCCTCACCCCGCCGCTGCGCGGCGACCCTCTCCGCGAGGGAGAGGGATTTTAGCCCTTCAACGTCCCAATCGCGTTCCGCGCCAGCTCATCGGCGCGGTTGTTCATCTCATTGTCAGCGTGGCCCTTCACCCATTTCCACGTCACTTCGTGGCGCGCATTGGCCTCGTCGAGCAGCTTCCAGAGATCGTCGTTCTTCACCGGCTTCTTGTCGGCGGTCTTCCAGCCGTTCTTCTTCCAGCCGTGAATCCACTTGGTCACGCCGTCCATGACGTACTTGGAATCCGTATGCAGCCGCACTTTGCTCGGCCGCTTCAACGCATTGAGCGCCGCGATCGCGGCCATAAGCTCCATGCGATTGTTCGTCGTCGCCGCCTCGGCGCCTGAAAGTTCCTTCTCGGTCCCCGCATAATGCAAAATCGCGCCCCAACCACCGGGGCCAGGATTGCCGCTGCACGCGCCATCCGTCCAAATGTCGACCGTGTTGCTCATGGGGTGGATGTAGGTGGATTCGCTCGAACGTCGCGATCAGGACGGCGAATGAGCCAAAACACCAATGCGGACATGGCGCCCGTGATAGCGCCGAGGGCGCATGCGAAGGCCCATCCCTCTGCGCTCATGTTTAATGAGCCGCGGCTCAGGATCGCCAATCCAAACACGGCCGCAGGTAACCCGATCAAGCCGCCAGCAAGAACATAGGGAAGGACATGCGTTCTTCCTATAATACTGAGGATGTGATGCACCGGCAGTCCCGCCAGCACGACGGTTGGAACGCCAACAACCGCGCCGTAGGTCACGCCGGCCAATCCAGCGAAGGTCAGGATTTCCAGGTTGCAGCCGTACCTGGGGCAGATGGTTATCGCGGCGAGGCTCATCGCAACAGTGGCCGATGCGCCCAGCGGCGCCAGCACCAAAGCGGCAAGAAGGCGTATCCTACGCGGCATTAGGCGCCATAGTCCGCCGCTCCACGCGCAGTACGGTGAAACGCGAGCTTGTCGGCGTACTCCAGCGGATCTTTCGGCGTCACCGTTGCGCCTTCGGGCGTTGCCGTCCAATCGGTGAGTCGTGTCGCGAAGAAGCGCAGCGCTGCGCCGCGCGCGAGGTGCGGGAGCATATCGAGTTCCAGCGCCGAGAGCGGACGCACGCTCGCATAAGCCGCGATCATCGCGCGGCCGCGTTCGATATGGTAGCGCGGGCCATCGAAGCACCAAGCGTTGAGGCAGATGGCGAGATCGTAAGCCAGCGCATCGGTGCAGGCGAAGTAGAAATCGATCACGCCGGTCAGCGCATCGCCTTCGAACAACGCGTTGTCCGGAAACAGATCGGCGTGAATGACGCCGCGCGGCAGATCGTTCCGCCAGGCCATGCGCACCGCCATCATGTCCTTGCGCGCCAGCGCCGCGAGGCCAGGCCGCAGCTTCTCCGCTTCATCCAAGCGCGGCACGAGCAACGTCTCCCATCCGCGCAGGCTCAGCGCATTCGTCCGCGTGCCCGCGAAGCCGTCGAGCGCCAGATGCATGCGGGCCAGCGTCTCGCCAATAGCGGCGCAGTGCCAAAGCTCCGTCTGGCGCGGCCAGACGCCATCTAGAAACGAGACGATGGCGGCGGGCTTGCCCTTCACGCGCGTGAGCAGTGCGCCCTCGCGCGTGGCGATTGGCTTGGGCGCCGGGAAGTCACGTGCCGCGAGCCGTTCCATCACCGCCATGAAAAAGGGCAGGTCGGCCTCGGCGACGCGCTTTTCGAAGATGGTGAGGATGTAGCGCCCCGCAGGCGTGGTGAGCTTGTAGTTGGTGTTCTCAACGCCTTCGGCGATGGGTTCGCAGCTTACGGCAGCGCCGATCTCATACCGCGCCAAGAGCGCGGCGACATCGTCAGTTGAGAGAGAAGTATAAACCGCCATCTTATCGCTCCCCGCCCCCTTGCGGGGCGAGGCCGGGGGTGGGGGTGCGGGCGGCAGCGTTTTGCAACAGCCGGGCTGGCGTTCCCATCCGTCGCCCTCCGGGCGACACCTTCCCCGCGAGGGGGAAGGAAGAAATTCGTTCAGCGTTCATACCTCCTCAATGCGCATAACGTTCCGCGCTTCGTCCAGTTGCACAATCCGTTTCGCGCGATGATTGCCAGCCATCATCGAGCGCGTGATCCGCTCATAGTGCATCAGGAAGCGATCGAGCCACTTTTCTTCGTCATCATTGAGCGGCCGGCCAAGCATTTGCTCTTCCTGTTGCTTGCGCCAGGTGCGGACGATCTCCCAATTCGGCGGGCGCAGATAGACGATGGCGTCGAAGCCGTCGAAGAATTGGCGATATGCGCCGCTCAGTTCGTCGTTGACATATCTGCGCCACACGCCGTCCGCGTCTTCACTTCGCTCCAGTTCGTTGACTGGCGCGGCAAGGGCCGCATCGTCCTGCGGCAACGCCCCCAAGCACCAACCATCCATGACGATTGCGTCAGCGGGACTCTGGAAGATCGGCCGCGCCTCACGCGGGAGGCGAGCGTCTGTTGCCTTGTCGAAGCGCGGAAGCGGGACCGCAGTAGGCGGGTTGTCGTGCCGTAGCTGCATGATGGTCGCGCGCGCGATGCCCAAATCGTGCGTGCCAGGCACGCCGCGCGTGGCAAAGAGCGGGTGCGCCTCGGCGGCGCGCTCTTCTCGATGCTTGCGGAGCATGTAGACATCATCCAACGAGAAGTGCGCAAACCGCGGCTGGTTCGCCATCGTCAGAATACGGCACTGATAGCTCTTGCCCGAGCCTTGCGCGCCCGCGACGCCAACTAACGGAATGCGATCCGGATTGCGCGCGCGCAGCTCCTGGATGATCTCATACAGCAGAACTGGGATCGGGTGCTGGCTCACTCCGCCAGCACGCGCGGCAGCTTGAACACCACGTCTTCCTTTGTAACGCGCACTTCTTCGACGCGCGAGTCAAAGCGCGCGCCGATTGCCGCGATCAGCGCCTCCACCAAATCTTCCGGCGCGCTCGCGCCTGCCGTAACGCCAACGCTGCGCACGCCGTCGAACCAGCCCCAATCCACATCGTCCGCCGATCCCACCAACCGCGCATCCCGCGCGCCCGCGCGCTTTGCGACCTCAACCAGCCGCACCGAATTCGAACTCTTCGGCGAACCGATCACCAGCACCAAATCCGCTTGCTCCGCCATCGCCTTCACGGCGTCCTGGCGATTGGTCGTCGCGTAGCAGATGTCTTCCTTGTGCGGCGCGGCGATGCCGGGAAACCGCCGCTGCAGCACGCCGACCATCTCTGCCGTGTCGTCCACCGAGAGCGTCGTCTGCGTCACGAACGAAAGCTTGGAAGGATCGCGCGGCTCAAACCGCTCCGCATCATCAACCGTCTCAAGCAATGTGATCGCACCCGGCGGCAACTGCCCCATCGTGCCGATCACTTCCGGGTGCCCCGCATGCCCGATCAGCACGATCTCGCGGCCTGCATCGAAGTGGCGTTGCGCCTCCACATGCACCTTCGAGACGAGCGGGCAGGTGGCGTCGACATAGATCATCTCGCGCGCCTTCGCTTCGGCCGGCACCGCTTTCGGCACGCCGTGCGCGGAGAAAATCACCGGCCGGTCTGTCGGGCAGTCATCCAGCTCCTCGACGAATACCGCCCCCAACGCCTCCAGCCGCTCGACCACATGACGGTTGTGGACAATCTCGTGGCGCACATAGACCGGCGCCCCCCACTTTCGGATCGCCTGTTCAACGATATGAATGGCCCGGTCGACCCCCGCGCAAAAGCCGCGTGGGGCGGCCAAGAGGACTGAAATTTGGGGTTTTTCCGCTACGGTCATCGGCTCGCTGGTGAAACTTAAGTAGGTAGGCGCCCGGCTCTGTTGCGGGCGCTCCGCCCCAAAGCTATCACGGCGCGACGCCATTGCCTTCAGGGCGGGGTGAGACATGCGGCCGCCGCCGCAGGGCCCTATGAAGGCGAGACGAGGATCAGAATGAACTTTCCGCGCGTGATCATGCTCTCGCTGGCGCTTGCGCTGAGCGCGTGCGCCTCAAATGAGACGCCAACCGTGGAATTGCCGGGCGGCGTGAACCCCGAAAACCAGCGAGAGGTGCGTCCGCCTAACTTTTTTGACCGCATGATCGGCAATGATCAGCGCCCGAACGTCGGCCCGTGCCCGCTGATGGGGGTGCTCTACGACACCGCCCGCGTGGTGCAGTTCAGCCAGCCAGGCAATCAGCGTTACGCCAACATCTCCTTTACCGGCGAAATGCAGGGCGTGCGCGGCCTCTGCCGCTATGTCGATGCCGACCCTATCACCATGAGTATGGATATCGACATGGCCTTCGGGCGTGGCCCGGCGGCGACGTCGGACCGCCAGACGTATCGTTATTGGGTCGCCGTCACACGCCGCGGCCGCGCACCGATCGAGAAGGTCTATTTCGACGTCAACGTTCGCTTCCCGCGTGGCGAACAGGTGGTCAATGTCCGCGAGCGCATCGAGGAAATCGTTATCCCGCGCGCCAACCCGGACATCTCGGGCGAGAACTTCGAAATTCTCGTCGGCTTCGACCTGACGCCTGAACAGCTGCAGTTCAACCGCGAAGGCCGCCGCTTCCGCATCGACGCCGGCGACACGCAAGCACCGGGGCAGTAGGCTTGCCGCTCCGATCCTCCCCGCCGCGCGGGGAGGTGGCGAGCAATGCGAGCCGGAGGGGCGTGTTCCGCCTCCAAGACTCGCCCCTCCGTCTCACGCTTCGCGTTCGACAGCTCCCCGCGCCGTGGGGAGCATGATTGGTGACTCTTGACGCCTTCACCCCCACATCCCATTCCGCATCCCATGAAAGACCTCGCCAGCCAGCTCACCGCCGCGAACGCAGCCGTGTTCGCCAAGCTTGGGCTCGATCCAAAGCACGCCGATGTGCGCCGTTCCGATCGCCCCGATCTTGGCGAATTCCAAGCCAATGGCGCGCTGGCCGTTGCCAAGTCGGCAGGCAAGAAACCGCAAGAAGTGGCGCAGTCCGTTGCCGCCGAATGGAGCGCAACAAAGCTTTCGCCACCGCCAACGATCGCTGGGCCGGGGTTTCTCAATTTCAAAGTCACGTCCGAAGCGCTGACGAAGCGCGCGCAATTCGTGGCCGACGATCCGAACGCCGGCGCTTCGCGCGTCGAGCACAAGCGCCGCGTCGTGGTCGATTACGGCGGCCCGAACGTCGCTAAGGGCATGCACGTCGGCCACCTGCGCGCCTCGATCATCGGCGAGAGCGTCAAGCGCATCTATCGCTTCCGCGGCGACGAAGTCTGGGGCGATGCACACTTCGGCGACTGGGGCTTCCAGATGGGCCTCGTCATCACCGCTCTCGAAGACGAACTCGGCGGCTTTGATGATAAGGCAAAGCTCGACGCGCGTTTGGAAGCGCTCACGCTCGATCAGCTCGAAGCGATCTATCCCGCCTACGCTAAACGCGTGAAAGAGGGCGACGTCGACGTGCGTGACCGCGCCCGCAAGGCCACCGCCGCGTTGCAAGGCGGCAGCGCGCTTCACCGCAAGATCTGGAAAGCCATGCACGACGTCTCGATGGCCGCGCAAAAGCGCGACTTCGCTTCGCTCGGCGTCGATTTCGATCTCTGGCTCGGCGAAAGCGACGCCGATCCGCTCATCCCAGACATGGTGGCCGATCTCGATAAGAAAGGTCTGCTCGAAGACGATCAAGGCGCGCGCATCCTTCGCGTCGCCAATCCGGGCGAAACCAAAAAGAAGAAGCGCGACGACGGCACAGTCGTTGAAGTCGAAAGCCCGGACCCACTGCTCGTCGTCTCGTCCGAAGGCTCGGCCATGTACGGCACCACCGATCTCGCCACCATCGTGCAGCGCATGCGCGATCAGAAGCCCGATCTCATCCTCTATTGCGTCGACCAGCGCCAAGCCGATCACTTCGAGCAGGTCTATCGCGCCGCCGCGAAAGCCGGTTACGCGCAGCGCGACCAACTCGAACACATCGGCTTCGGCACCATGAACGGCCCCGACGGGACGCCGTTCAAAACCCGCGCCGGCGGCGTCCTCAAACTGCAAGACCTCATCGGCCAAGCTGAAGAGAAGGCGCGTCAGCGTCTGAAGGAAAACGAGATCGGCGCGGATTTCTCAGAACAAGAATTCGAAGACGTCGCCCACAAGGTCGCCATCGCCGCGATCAAGTTCGCCGATCTCTCAAACTTCCGCGGCACCAGCTACATCTTCGATCTCGATCGCTTCATGAGCTTCGAAGGCAAAACCGGCCCGTACCTGCTCTACCAAGCCGTCCGCATCAAGAGCATCCTGCGCAAGGCTGAGGAGCAGGGCGTCAAAGCTGGCGCCATCATCATCGAGCACGAGTCCGAACGTACGCTCGCGCTTGCGCTTGACGCCTTCGATGGC
>CALBST010000378.1 GCA_937967425.1 uncultured Caulobacteraceae bacterium | reverse complement strand
CTTTTGACTCGGAGCATGAAAAACCCCTCCAAGGCGCGGCCTGGAGGGGTTTTTCATTTGTGCTCCAGGCCGCTTTGAACTCGGGAACGAGGAGAAGAAGCGTGCGTGTTTATCAATGCCGATTTCGGCGAGGCGCTGAACGCACCGTCGCGTGGATTGAAGCACGCGGCGCGAAAGTTGGCGCATGGGTCGAACTTGAAACGCTGGACGATGAAGGCTCTTGGGAGGTCGAAGCGGTGTTTGACGCACCGATGGAAGACCGTGCGCTGAAAAACATGCAGCGCCTCAATCGCAATTCGTTGTCGAGCCTGATGAAAAACGTTGTTTGAGAAGGAGACCGGTGATGGCCGGTTATGAAGAAATTCGAGGCGCGCGAGCGCCGATCAAGGCCTGGGTAAAGGGCGTGCCGGTGGAGCACGAAGCGCAAAACCAATTGCGCAACGTCGCTTCGCTGCCGTTCATCCACAGCCACATCGCGGTGATGCCCGACGTTCACTACGGCATCGGCGCGACCGTCGGTTCGGTCATCCCGACCAATGGCGCGATCATTCCGGCCGCTGTCGGCGTCGACATCGGTTGCGGGATGATGGCGATGCGCACCTCGCTCACGGCGAACGATTTGCCGGACTCGCTGTCGCGCCTGCGCGGCGCGATCGAGCGAAACGTGCCGCACGGCAACGGGCCAAACGGCAATCACCGCGAAACGCCGTCTTCGGTGGAGACCACTTATCGTGACTCCGGCCTCGATGAACGCTACCGCGCGATCATCGATAAGCACCCGAAGGCGTCGGCGAAGTCGCAAACGGGCCAGCTCGCCACCCTCGGCGGCGGCAACCACTTCATCGAGGTCTGCCTCGACGAAGAGGACCGCGTCTGGGTGATGCTGCACTCGGGTTCGCGTGGCTCCGGCAACGCGATCGGCAAGTACTTCATCGAGCGCGCTCGTGAAGAACTCGCCCGCCGCGAACTCGGCTACCATGTGCCGGACAAGGACCTCGCTTTCTTCATGGAAGGCGAAGACTTGTTCGACGACTATGTGGCGGCGGTCGGCTGGGCGCAGGACTATGCGCGCGCCAACCGCGAGGTGATGATGGATCGCACCCTGCGTGCGCTCCGCGACAACGTCCGCAAGTTCAAGCTCGAGAAGCACGCCGTGAACTGCCACCACAATTACGTGGCGCGTGAACGGCACTTCGGCGCCGACGTGTGGGTGACCCGCAAGGGCGCTGTGCGCGCCGGTGTTGGCGAGCTTGGCATCATCCCCGGCTCGATGGGGGCAAAGTCGTTCATCGTGCGCGGCAAGGGCAACGAGGATTCGTTCTGCACCTGCTCGCACGGGGCCGGCCGCGCGATGTCGCGCACCGAAGCCAAGAAGCGCTTCACGCTCGCCGATCACCGCAAGGCGACCGAAGGCGTGGAGTGCCGCAAGGACGCCGGCGTGATCGACGAAACGCCGATGGCCTACAAGGACATCGACGCCGTCATGGCCGCGCAATCGGACTTGATCGACGTGGTGCACACGCTGCGCCAAGTCGTGTGCGTGAAGGGCTAGCCCTTACGCTTCCCGGCTCACGCTTCGCGTGACCGGGAAGCGTGAGCCACTGCCCGTTCGTCTAATTGGTAGGACGCCGGAGTTTGGTTCCGGAAATCCTCGTTCGAGTCGAGGACGGGCATCCATGAAATGAATGTCTGGGCGTAGCTCAGCCCGCGGAGAGCGCCTGCCTTGGGAGCAGGAGGTCGTTGGTTCAAGTCCAGCCGCCCAGACCATTCATTACTCAGACCGCCGCGCGGCGTGAAAGACGCGCAGCACCTCCGTCGCCAGCGCGCTGGTATGCTCCTCGGGCTTACCCATAAGCTCCGCGAGCGAGTTGCCGAACAGACCGACGCCCATCGCCATCGCCACGCTGATCAGCACCAAATCTTCCGCCTGCTGTGGCGTCACATCGCCGAACGAAGCGCGCTTCATTACAACATCGCGCACCGCGTCGCGGATGTGCGTCATACGCCGCCATTCGCCCGTGAGTTCGAGCCACGCCGCCAGCCGCGATGCGCCGCGCTTTTCGAACACGTCGAACAGCGCCTGAAACACCGCCTCCTGCTGATCGTCGCGCTCGCCGCCCTGATCGGCGATCGCCAACACGTCGGCGATCAGCTGCGCCACCATTCGCTCCATCAGCGCCGCGTGCAGTTCGTCGATTGAACCGAAATGGTGGATGACGCTGGCGTTGGCGATGCCGGCGGCGGCGGCCACATCGGCCAGCTTCAGCGCCAACGGCCCCCGTTCCAGCAGCAATTTTTCAGCTGCATTCAATATGTTGTCGCGCGCCTCCGCAGGCGCGCGCCGAACCCGGACCTTGCTGATTTTGCTTATTGACATTTTTGTCAGTAGAGCCCAGTTTGCCGATGCAAGCAAGTCTAGCCCCCTCCCCGAGGCAAGAGCCATGACCACCGCCAAAACCACCCCTGTCGACGTGAAGATTCCGCCGCGCGACATCCGCTTCGATTTCGAGGACGCGAAGGCCCGCCATTGGCTCGGCGGCGATCCGGTTGGCACGGCCGTCTTCAACGCACTCTCTCTCACATTCCCAGATGGCGAGCGGATGTTCATCGATGCCGTGCGCGCCTATCGCGATCGTGTTGACGGCAAGCTGGCTGAAGACGTGAAGGGCTTCATCGTCCAAGAATCGATCCATTCGCGCGAGCACCACACACTCAATCAACTGATCGACCGCGACTTCTACGATGTCGCCTACATCGAAGAGAGCATTAAAGAACGCGTCAGCATCGCCCGTTCTCGCGGTCCGATGCGCATGCTGCTCTCAACCATCGCGCTTGAGCACATCACCTCGATGATGGCCGACATCCACGCCGCCAACCAACACCTGTTCAACGGCGCCCCTCCCGGCGTCGAACGCATGTGGCGCTGGCACGCCATGGAAGAAACCGAACACAAAGCAGTCGCCTTCGACGTCTTCATGGTCGCCACGAAAGATTGGACGCCGTTCCAGCGCTACTTCCGCCGCTGCATGGTGATGGCGATCATTGGCGTGATGTTCCCGCGCAACATCGCCAACTACGCCGCCCATTTGCTTGAGGCTGACGGCTACTCGAAGAAAGACGCTCTGAAAGCCGTGAAGCGCTTTCTGTGGCGCGAACCCGGCATCTTTGGCCGCGGCTGGAAGCTGTTCCTCGCCTGGTTCAAGCCTGGCTTCCACCCATGGGATCATGACAACCGGGCGCTCGTGACCACTTGGCGCAAGGAATTTGACGCCGACGCGCGCGTCGCCGCCTAGGGGCGCGTCTCTTCTGGGTCTCGAGGCCGAAAGCCTAGAAACCCAGCAGCGTCGCGTACCGATCGCGATGGAAGCTCGCGCCGCCGTAGAGCGCTTCGGCGGCGCGGGCGCGCTTCAGATAGAGCCCCGCGTCGTGGGCATCGGTCATGCCGATGCCGCCGTGAAGCTGCACCATCTCGTTTGACGCCAGATGCAGCGTCTCACACGCGCGCGCCTTCGCCAGACTCGCATACTCCGCGACGTTATTCGCATTGCGATCGAGCGCATCGAGCGCCGCCAACACGCATGAGCGCGTGAGCTCCAGGTCTGTGAAGAGCTTCGCCGCGCGATGTTGCAGCGCCTGGAAGCCGCCGATCACCTGACCAAACTGGCGGCGTGTTTTCAGATACTCGCTGGTGATCTCGAACGCTTCACTGGCCTGCCCCACCATTTCAGCGGCAAGGCCAATGCGCGCACGATCGAGGATCGCGTCGATCACGTCGGCGCCGCCGCTCATCTTTTCGGCGGGCGTTGCTTCGAACGTCAGGTCTGCGGCGCCGCGGCTGTCGGCCGTGATCAGTTCGCGGCGCTTGAGGCCGGCCGCATCGGCTTTCACGAGATAAAGCGCACCCGCACCAACAACTATGATGAGATCGGCGATGTGGCCGTCGGCAACATATTGCTTGGCGCCGGTGAGCTTGCCGCCCTCATATTTGAGCTTCGACTTGCCCGGCGCGTGATGCGCGCCCTCATCGACCGCGATCGTTGCGATGACCTCACCCGATGCGATCTTCGGCAACCATTCCTGCTTCTGTGCATCCGTGCCGGCCAGCAGCAGCGCGCTTGCGCCCGCAAGCGCGGAAGAATGAAGCGGCGAGGCAACAAGCGTGCGCCCGCTCTCCTCAAGCACCGCGCCCAGCGCGACGTATCCCAGGCCAGAGCCGCCATACACTTCCGGAACGATCACGCCAGCGAGGCCAAGCCCCGCGATCTCGCGCCACAAATCCGGATCGCGGCCATTTTGCTTCGCATCGCGCTGCTTACGCAGGCGCGCCACCGGCGCCTGTTCGCGGAAAAAATCACGCGCCGTGTCCTTCAGCATGCGCGCATCGTCATTCAAAGTGAACGTCATTGTGTGTCTCGCAGTCCAAGCACCCGCTTGGCGACGACGTTGAGGTTGATTTCGGTGGTGCCGCCTTCGATCGAATTGCCTTTCGACCGCAACCAGCCGCGCGTGGTGGCGAGATCGTCGGCGGAGAAACCTTCACCCGACCAGCCCAGCGCGCGATTGCCCGCCGCTTCCACCATCAGCTCGCAGCGATCCTGGTTCAAAGTCGCGCCCGCGACTTTGAACATCGAGGCCATGTGACTGACATTGCCGCCGGCCTTCGCCTCTTCTTGTGCGCGCTGCACGGACAACGCGTAAGCGCGCTCCGTCATCTTATGCGCGGCTATCCGCGCCCGCAGGTCGCGATCTTCCAGCACGCCGCCCGCTACGCCGACATGCTTCTTCGCCAGGTCGACCACATCAACGCGCGTGTTGGAGCCGAAGCCCGAAATGTTGGTGCGCTCGTATTGCAGCAACCGCTTGGCGATTTCCCAGCCGCCATTGAGGCGCCCGACCATATTGCCCTTCGGAATCTTCACGTCCGTGAAGAACGTCTCGCAGAACGGCGAGGAGCCCGAAATCAGTTTGATCGGCCGCGTTTCGACGCCCGGCGTCGTCATGTCGATCAGCACGAACGAAATGCCCTCGTGCTTCACGCTCGTATCCGTGCGCACCAGGCAAAAGCACCAATCGGCGTAGTTCGCGTACGAGGTCCACACCTTCTGGCCGTTGATCAGCCAATGATCGCCCTTGTCCTCGCACTTGGTCTGCAGCCCCGCGAGATCGCTCCCCGCGCCCGGCTCCGAATAGCCTTGGCACCAACGAATTTCACCGCGCACGATCTTTGGCAGATGTTCTTTCTTTTGCTCCTCGTTAGCGTACTCGAGCAGCACCGGACCCAACATCCAGAGTCCGAACGAAAACAGCGGCGGCCGCGCGCCGATCTTCTTGAGCTCACTCTGCAACACGCGGTTCTGATCGGCGCTCAATCCACCGCCGCCGTACTCGACCGGCCATGTCGGCGCGGTCCAGCCCTTCGAGCCCATGCGCTCCAGCCAGAGCTTGGCTTCAGGATTCTTGAACTCGTAATTGCGCCCGCCCCAGACGGCGTCGTCTTCGCCGGTCATCGGCGTGCGCATCGAAGGCGGGCAGTTTGCTTCCAGCCAAGCCCGTGTCTCGGCGCGGAAGGCTTCCAGTTCTTGTGTCATCGCGCGTTTCCTCTGACGCGCGGCTTAGCACCATACAGAGGTGTACGTCACTATTGCCGTTCGGTCAGCTAACGCTGCGGCGTCGCTTCCAGCCCTTCCGGCTGGCCCACCACCACGAAGGTAAAGTCATCCGGGTCGAACAGGCGGCGGATGACGCGATTGACGTCCGCGAGCGTGACCGCCCGGATCAGATCGTTGCGGCGGTTGATGTAGTCGATGCCCCGCCCTGCTGCCTGGTAGCCGTGAACGACGTTGGCAATCTTGACATTGCTATCGAGATCGAGCGCGAACGAGCCGGTGAGATAGGTAATCGCGTCGTTCACCTCGGTTTGCGTTGCGCCATCCGCGTGTAGCCGCGCCATCTCCGCGCGGATCACGTCGATCGCTTCGCGCACATCGGCGTTTTCCGTCTGCGCTGAACCGCGCACGATCGCCAGGTGCTCACGGATCGAGGGCCCAGTGCCGATGCCGTAAACGAGGCCGCGCTGCTCACGCACCTCGCTCATCAGCCGTGAGGAAAATCCGCCGCCGCCGAGAATGTAGTTGGCGACAGCAAGCGGGATCCAATCGGGATCCTCGTCCTGGATGCCCGGCCCAGCGAATAGCACCAGGCTTTGCGGCTGAGGCAGCGTGCGTACGATCAGCGGC
Organism: uncultured Caulobacteraceae bacterium; assembly: GCA_937967425.1. Next base: position 5,858 of record CALBST010000378.1, on the reverse strand, counting down.
GTCGGCTCGGCCAGCCTAACTTGCGCTGGTTCCGGGGGCGGCGCCCCCTGCGGCAATGCGGAGAAGATCGCATCAACCGCCCGGCCTGCGTCGGCGGCGCTAATGTCGCCGACAATTGTGATCTGGAGCGACGCGCGATTGAAAAGCGCTGCGTGCCGCTGCTGCAGCGCCGCGCGGTTGATCGCCTCGATGCCTTCGCGGTTGGTTCGGCGTGCATACGGGTGGTCGGGATAGAGCGCCTGGTCGAGCGCCAGATTGGCCAGATAGCTCGCATTGGTTTCACGCGTGCGCAGTCCGACCAGCATCTGCCGCTTGATCCGCGCCAGCGGCTCAGCGTCAAATCGTGGTTCATGGAGCGCCAAGCGCGCCATTTCGAACGCCGCATCGCGGTTCTCGCTCAGCGTCGTCAGACTCATGCCAACGCCATCCCAGCCGGCGCCAAAGCTCAGCGACATATTGAGATCTTGCAGCCGCTCCTTGAACGCATTGGCGTTCATCGAGCCGGAGCCTTCGGTCATCATGTCGGCCATCACGCTGGTGACGCCGACCAGATTTTCGGGCTCGATCGCTGAGCCGCCACGCCAGTAGGCGCGCATCACAATCATCGGCACCGTGGCGTCTGAAACCAGCCAAGCCTCGACACCGCCAGGCGAGACTATGCGCTCGACATCGACACCATAACGCGAAGCCGCGCTTTCCGATTGCGCCTGCGCGTAGGCAGGGGCGAGCGAGGCGAATGCGAGCGCGATTGCAAGCGCGAGATGCTTCATTCCTCCGCCTCCGGCATCAGCCAACCGGTAACGGATGCGTTGATATCGAGCGTCTGGCGGGCGATCGCTGCAACGTCATCGCGGGTGACCGCTTCGATATCGGCGGGCCAGTTCACGACATCATCGATGCTCTCGCCCTGCGCCAGAGACGCGCCATAGATATTAGCGAGACTCTCCTGGCTATCGCGCGAATAAACGGCGTTGGCAGTGAGCAGATTTCGCGCACGCGTCAACTCCGCCTCCGTCGGGCCATCGCGCAGGTATGTGGCGATCACCGCGTCCGTGGCCCTCTCCACCTGCTCCAACGTCACGCCTTCAACCGGCGTCGCCCAAACTGAAACGCTGCCGCCACCCAATCCCGATGAACTCGCGCTCGCACCGGCGCTCACCGCGATGCGCTGCTCTTCCACGAGCGCGCGATACAAGCGGCTGGTTTCCGAGCCACCGAGAATCTCAATCGCCACATCGAGCGCGTGAGCCTGCCGGCCGGTATCGGTGCCGTAGCTGATCGCGCGGTAGAGCCGCGAGAACGACGGTTGGCGAACTTTGGCGTCGCTATGTGTCACCCGCATCGGGCCGACATTCGGCGGATCGGTCACCCATGTGCGCGCCGGCAAATTGCGCGTCGGCCGCAGCCGTCCGTAGTGACGCTCAGCCAGAGGGCGCAACTCCGCCGCATCGATATCGCCCGCCACGACAAGGATGGCGTTATTCGGCGCGTACCAGGTGCGATAAAATTCCAGCGCGGTTTCGCGGTCGAGCGCATTGATTTCATGTAGCCAGCCGATCACCGGCGTGCCGTACGGATGATGGGGCCACAACATTGCCCGCATGCGCTCGCCAAGCACAGCGCCCGGATTGTTGTCGACACGCTGACGGCGTTCCTCGGCGATCACGTCACGCTCTGAAGCGAACGTCTCATCCGAGAACTGCAAATTGCGCATGCGATCCGCTTCCATGCGCATCACAAGCTCAAGCCGATCGCGCGCAATGCGCTCGAAATAGGCAGTGTAGTCCCAGTTTGTGAACGCGTTGTCCTCGCCGCCGTTTCGAGCAACGGTGCGCGAGAACTCACCAGGCGCGATCTGTCGGGTGCCCTTGAACATCAGGTGTTCGAAGAAGTGCGCGATGCCGGAGGATCCCCGTGGCTCGTCCGCAGCGCCGACGCGATACCAGAGCATGTGCGTGACCACCGGCGCGCGCCGGTCGGTAATCACCACGACCTGCAGGCCGTTGCGGAGCGTGAAGGTTTCAGGCCGGATGAATTCGCGCGCATGCGCCGACGCTGTCAGCGCCAGTAGTGCGAGACATGCTGCGATGAAGCGCTGGCCTACCCCGCCGACCAAGACGCTCAGGTGCCCGGCAGCTTGAAGCCGCCACGATCACGCGAAATGATCACCTGACCGCCGCCCGTGGCGCGGCGAATGGATTCTTCGTTGGCGAGCCGTTGCTCTTCTTGTTCGGGATTGAGCGGCGCGGCAGCCGGCGCACCGGAGCCACCGAACGAGAGAAGCTGATTCACGAAGCCCTCGTTGCGGCGCACGACGCCTTGCGCTTCGTAATCGATCTGTTCGCGGATGTTGTCGTCAGCGGTCGTGGCGCCAGCCGCCGAGATAAAGGCGCGCTCTCCCGGGCTTGCCGCTTGGCCAACGTTGTCGCCGAAAAGGGCGGCGCGCGCTTCACTGGACGGGTCACTTTCGCCCGGACGCGCTTCACCTGGACGCGGCGGACGCAGATTGTAATCCGGCGGCAGCGTCAGCGGTGCGTGCGTCATGACGCGGAATTCGTCCGGCGACGAGCGCGACGCGCCGATAGCGCGCGAAAAGCTCGAGCAACCGCTGGCTGCTGTGGCCGCTACAAGAACCGCCACCAGTGCGATTGGTTTGGACAACGTCCGCCTCCCTCAAATCTCTCAGGCCCGGTTCTAGACGAGCCACGCCCGCCCCGCCAAGCCGGACTGCAGCAAAGATGCGTCGCCCCGCAGTTTGACCGTTATGGGGCGAATCTCCCCCAAATATCAGCCGCCTGAGCCCCCGGCCCCGCCTTTGCCCCGGTTCATCCAGGCCTTGAATTGGCTCCAACCGGTGCCCTTCCCCGGTTCGGTTTCGGCGAAGAACACCATGTCGATGGCCAAAAGGATCGCGCCGCAGGTGATGGCCGCATCGGCCACGTTGAACACCCACGGAAACCAGAGGCCATTGAAATCGAGGAAATCCGCGACGGCGCCGAAACGAATCCGGTCGATGACGTTCCCGAGCGCCCCCCCGATGACCAGCCCAAGCGCGATCGCCGTCGGCTTGCGCTCGGCCGTTCGCAACCACCAGAGAAAAATGCCTGAAATCAGGAACGAGAGGGCCACCAGGCCCCAGCGGGCGAGATCCTGATCGGCCCGCAGCAGGCCGAAGCTGACACCCCGGTTCCAAACCATTTGCAGGTCGAAGAACGGGCTGATCTCGATAAAGCGGCAATTGATGCCCGCCTCCAGGCATCCGCGCGGACTGAATTGGCCCGGGCCAAGAACCAGCCACTTCGTGATCTGGTCGGCGACGAAGACGACGCCAGCAATGATGAGGCCGAGACGGAGCATGCTCGGGCTTATGGACGCCCGCGAGGGCGCCAATCAAGCCGCCGCCGCCGCGGCGCTTTGGTTTCGCCAAGGATCGCGGGCAGAAATTGCGATACCTCTGCCGCTCGCCATCAGCCGCGCGCCGCATCCCACGCCGCAACAGCTTCAGCGTCGCGCGGCGTGATGTCGGGGTAGCGTGGGTCGGCGGTGGCGGGATCGAAATACTTCCATGACCGCGCACACTTCACGCCCGGCGCCTTTTCTATCACCACTGCAACGCCCGGCATTTCCGGTAAGCGGAACGCGTCGGCCGGTCCTTCGCCTTCAACGATGGTGATGCCGCTGGTGATGCAGAGCTCGGCGAAATCGACCGCTTGCAGCGATGCGCGTAAGCCATCGTCTTTCACGAACACGCGCGGCGCAGCCTCAAGCGCGGCGCCGATCACCTTATCGCGTCGCGCCACTTCGAGCGCGCCGGTGACAACCGCCCGTGCTTCGCGCAGCTTCGCCATCTCCTCGCCCGCGAAATCATCCTCCCACGCGTCCGGTGTTTCCGGGAACGTGCGTAGGTGCACCGAAACGCTCTCCGGGAAGCGCGTCAGCCACGCTTCCTCGGTTGTGAACGGCATGATCGGCGCCAGCCACGCGGTGAGGCGCGAGAAGGTTTCGTCCAACACCGTGCGGCAGGCGCGGCGGCGGAATGAATTCGGCGCGTCGCAATAGAGCGAATCCTTGCGAACATCCACGTAGAAGGCTGAGAGATCGACGTTGCAGAATTCGACGATCGCACCGAGCGCCACGCGCCACTGATAAGTTTCGTAGCCGCGGCGGACTTCGCGATCGACTTCCCAAAGTCGATGCAGCAACCACCTTTCGAGCAATGGAAGCGACTCCCCGGAGGGAGAAGAAACGCGTTCGGCATCGCTGAAGTCTCGCAACGCCCCTAACAGATAGCGCAGCGTGTTGCGGAGCTTGCGGTACATCTCGCCGGACTGATCGATCATGATCTTGCCCAAGCGCAGATCGTCACCGTATTCGGCGGACGCGATCAGGAGGCGCAGGATTTCGATGCCATTCTGCTCGGCAATCTTCTGCGGCTCGATCGTGTTGCCGATGGACTTGGACATCTTCATGCCCTTCTCGTCCATGGTGAAGCCGTGCGTAATCACCTCATCATACGGCGCCTTGCCGCGCGTCGCGCAGCTTTCCAGCAACGACGAATGAAACCAGCCGCGATGCTGGTCCGAGCCTTCGAGATAGATGGTCGAGACCGGGTTCACGAACGAAGCCCGCGTCGGCGCCTCCGGATTGCCGATCACGAACGCATGCGTTGAGCCCGAGTCAAACCAGACATCCAGAATGTCCTCGACCTTCTCGTACTCATCCGCGTTGTGCTTGGCGCCCAGGAAATCCTGCGTCGGCGTCGCCCACCAGACGTCGGCGCCGCCTTCCTTCATCGCCGCGACGATGCGCGCATCGACTTCATCATCCTGAAGGATCGAGCCATCGCTTTTCTTCACGAAGATCGGCAACGGCACGCCCCACGCGCGCTGACGCGACACCAGCCAATCCGGCCGATCCTCGATCATGCCGCGGATACGGTTGTAGTCCTTCGTCTCGCCGGTGCGCTTCTGCCCCCAATCAACACGATCGATTTCATCGAGCGCGATCTGGCGCAGCGTCTTGCCATCGCGATACGGCTTATCCAGCGCAATGAACCATTGCGGCGTGTTGCGGAAGATGAGCGGCGCCTTCGAACGCCACGAGTGCGGATACTGGTGCTTGAGCTGCCCGCGCGCCAACAGCGCGCCGACTTCGATCAGCTTATCCATCACCGCTTTGTTGGCAGGGCCGTCCTTGCCGAGGTTCTTGCCTTCAAGCTGGATGACCTCCAGCCCCTCAAACATCGGCGCTTCTTTCGTGTAGCGCCCATCCTCATCGACCGTGAACGGAATGCCTTCCTGCCCGAAATGCTTGGTCCAGATCACAAAGTCGTCGGCGCCATGGCTCGGCGCGGTATGCACGAAACCCGTACCCGCATCGTCCGTGACGTGATCGCCCGCCAACAGAGGCACATCAAAATCGTAGCCGCGTCCCCGGAACGGGTGCGCAGCAACGGCACCCGTTAGATCGTCAACGCCGACGGGTCGGATAGGCTGATGTCGGATGACCTTTGCGGCTTTCATTACTTCGTCGACGAGCGCTTCCGCGACGATCAACCGGTCGCCAGGCTTCGCCCAAGGAACGAATGCGTCGTTGTGTTCAACCTCCCGCACCTCGGTCAGTATGTAATCCATCTGCGGACCAAACGAGATCGCGCGATTGCCGGGGATGGTCCAAGGCGTCGTCGTCCAAATTACGATTGAGGCCCCGACAAGACTGAGTTGGTCAGGTGATGTTTTGACACCAGCCGCAGTCATCAAGCTCGCGAACGCCGCGTCTTGGCGGTCGTTGGCCTTCACGATCGGAAACTTCACCCAGATCGTCGGCGACGTTTTCTCCTGATACTCCACCTCAGCTTC
>CALBST010000377.1 GCA_937967425.1 uncultured Caulobacteraceae bacterium | reverse complement strand
ATCGCACAGCCGTTTACTACGGCGTCGTGATGAGCTTGCTGGAGCGCTGCCTCGAACGATTGCATCTAAACGTGCATCGAGTGCGTTACGAGGACGTGGTCACCGATCTTGAACGGCAGGCGCGCGCCTTGGTCGAATTTCTCGAGTTGGATTTCGATCCGGCAATGCTCGATTTTCACAAGACCGCACTCGGCCGCGACATCAAAACCCCGAGCGCGCGCCAGGTCACCCAACCACTCTACAATCGCTCCGTTGGACGTTGGCGCCGTTACGCCGAAGATCTTGCACCGGTGCTCCCGCAGCTCCAGGCTTGGGCGGAACGCCTTGGTTACGCTTAAGGCTCGCGCAAATCCTTGCGAGCGTCCTTAGCGCCCCATGTCGTTCCAGCGGCGCGGGTCGCTCAGCAGGCTGCGCAGGTACCGGATGTTCTGTGCGGCTTGCTCAGGCGTGAGATCCACGCGCTCGATCTGCTCGGCCTCATCGAAGCGGCCCTGCAGCGCCAGCGAGATCGCCAAGTTCTGACGCGCTTCCACTGGCGCGCCGGGTTGCTGCACCGCTTGGCGCAGGATCGGCTCCGCATTCTCCGGTTCACCCGCCATGATGTGCGAGACGCCCATATTGGTGAGGATACGCGGATTGTTTGGCTGCAGCGCTAAGGCCTCCTGGTAGGCTTGGCGCGCCTCGGCAAAACGTCCCATCTGATCGAGCGCCGCACCGAGCGCCGAGCGCACGCGCCAGTTCTCAGGCTCCGCCGCCGCCACCAGCGCCAGCGGTCGCAACGCATGTTGCGGCCGGCCAAGCGCGATCGCCGAGTAGCCGAAGGTCGTCAGCAGCTGGCGGTCTTCGGGGAAGCGGCCGAGCGCCTCGCCCGCAATCTGTGCGGCGCGATCGGTGCGCCCGCCCCGGCGAAGCGCCTCGGAGAAGCGTTGGGCGGCTTCGAGGTCATTCGGGAACGTCTGATATTCAGCCGCCCAGAACGCCATCTGCGTCAGCGAGTCCTCGCGCGCCACTTGCTCGCGGGCGCGGCGGTCGATCGGACGCGCCCCGGGAGGCGCGCCGGAGGCGTCGGCGACAGCCTGGGTGCTCTCGCCGCCTCCCATCGTTGCGCAAGCGCCGAGCGACGAGACGGCGAGCAAGGCGAGCGGTAAGGCGGCAAGCTGGCGGGACATGGGCGCGAATCCTAATAAGCGCCTAATGCTGCGCCCCGATGTTCAACAAAGGGCTAATGGCGCAGGCGTCAGGTGTCGGGTATCAGGTGTCCGCCGCCGCGCGTTCTTCACCACACCTGATTCATGGCGCCTGAGACCTGATGGCCAACCTCCCCTTCCTCAAGAACTCTGACGCCCCCGCCGTGCCGGTTCATGTGATTCGCACCGGCGAATGGGGCCAGTGGATCGAGCGGCACTCCGAGACCCTGCGCCGGCTCGCCGCTGCGCACGACTTCCAGGCTCAGAACGCCCGCATCCTGCTCGTGCCCGCCACCGACGGCTCTATCGAGCGCGTGCTTTTCGGCGCGGCCGATAAGGCCAACGTCAATGTCATTGGCGCTCTGGCCCAGCACCTGCCCGCCGGCGACTACCGCATCGCCTTCGCACCGCGGGAGTTCAACACCACAGGCATCGCCATCGCCTGGGGCCTCGGCGCGTACGTGTTCGACCGCTATAAGAAACGGAAGCGCCCTGCGCCTCAGCTTGCGCCGCCCGAGGGCGCGGACATGGAAGAAGCCGCGCGCATCGTGGAGGCCAGCTGGCTCACGCGCGATCTCGTCAACACGCCAACCAACGACATGGGTCCTGTCGCGTTGCACGCGGCCGCCGAAAAGCTGGCCGAGCGCTATGGCGCGGCGTTTGAGGCAATCGTCGGCGACGATCTGCTGACACAGAACTATCCGCTGATCCACGCCGTTGGCCGCGCATCGGCGGAGGCGCCGCGTCTGCTGCATATCTCCTGGGGCGATCCGGGCGCACCTCGCGTATCACTCATCGGCAAAGGCGTTTGCTTCGACACCGGCGGGCTCGATCTCAAGCCCTCCACCGGCATGCGCTTGATGAAGAAAGACATGGGCGGCGCCGCTCACGCGCTCGGCCTTGCTCACATCATCATGGATGCGAAGCTCAACGTGCGGCTCGACGTGTATCTGGCCGTTGTCGAAAACTCGGTCTCCAGCAACGCCTTCCGCCCCGGCGACATCATACCGAGCCGCAAGGGCCTGACTGTCGAGATCGACAATACCGACGCCGAAGGCCGGCTCGTGCTGGCCGACGCAATTACGCGGGCGTGCGAAGACAATCCGGCGCTGCTGCTGGATTTCGCAACGCTTACCGGCGCCGCGCGCACCGCACTCGGCCCCGACATTCCGCCGTTCTTCACGAACGACGATTCGCTCGCCGCCGAGTATGCGCAGGCCTCACTCGAAGCGAGCGATCCGATTTGGCGCATGCCGCTCTGGGACGCTTATGACGGCGACATGGATACGCCCATGGCCGATCTCAAAAACACCGGCGACGGCGCCATGGCCGGCGCCATCTACGGCGCGCTCTTCCTGCGCCGCTTCGTGACAGCGCCGGTTTGGGCGCACTTTGACGTCTATGCCTGGGCGCCGAAGGAAAAACCCTCACGCCCAACCGGCGGCGAAGCGCAAGCGCTCCGCGCCAGCTGGGCCGTGATCAAGAAGCGCTTCGGCGCTGTTTGATCAGGGTTTCGAGGCAAGCCGCGCGATCTGCAGTTCAAGACGCTTCACCTCGCGCAGCACCACGTTCTTGTTCATCTCCATCCAGAAGTACATTTTGAGCATCGCCACCGCGATGGCCGCCCACAGTGCGCCGGCCGTCCAGATCACCGTCTCGCGCACATCGCTGACCGTGAACACGTTCCACGCGCAATACACGAACACGCCGAACACGCCGAAGGTGATGATTGCGGCAAACACATTCATCGCGCCCCAGCGTCCGCGAAATGTATCCAACACCTCGTCAACGGGCGTAGAATGATCGTCGAAGCGCGCGAGAAACTCGGCGTCTTCTTTGGAAAGCGCTTCGCGAATAGCCCGATCAAGATTTGTCATGGTCTTCTCCAAAAACTTCACGCAGCGCTTTGCGCGCGGCAAACAAACGAGACTTCACGGTGCCGGCGGGAACGCCGGTGATGGCTGCGATCTCGGCGACGCTAAGGTCCTCGCCAAAGAACAGACTTGCGGCGACGCGCTGCTCAGGCGGCAGGCGCTTGAGCGCTGCGGCGACATCAAGACGATCATTGGCGCCGTCCTCGGCGTTCGCTTCGCTTTCGCGCATCGCGTCCGCGCTTTCCGCGATCCGCGCGTCGCGATACTTGCCGCGCAGCACGTCGGCGCACTTGCGTGCGGCGATCGTGTAGATCCAGGCGCGAAAGCGTGCGGGATCATCGAGCCTAGAAAGCCCGCGCACGGCGCTTTCCCAAGTCTCCTGCACCACATCTTTCGCGGCCTCCGTCGATCCAAGGGAGCGCGCCGCGAATGCCAAGAGTTTCGGCGTCCAGCGTGCGGCCAGCCTGGCGAACGCTTCGCGCGAGCCGCCTTGGGCCAGCAGGACGAGGTAGTCGTCGAGCGCATGTTCAAGTCCGCGACGCAACGCTGTCTCGCCCCTTCCCAGCCTTTAAGTCGCGCCTGGATGGCGCTCGGTTCGAGCCGGACGCAAATATTTTCAGTGTCCGGAAAAGCCTTGCCGGAGGCGGATCGTTTCGGATTGTCGCATCAAGATTTGGTTAATCATTTCGGTCATTCCACAACATCTTGTGGTTTCGCGCTTGCACCGACCACCAAATCAGCGAATCTTCCACTTGCGATTCAATTCTGGGAGGTCGGCATGGAACTCGGTCAAAACCAAGTGGAAGCCCTGGACCTGTGGCGGCGGGTTACCGTCACGACGGTTCGTTCTGATGCGCCGGATCTGACGGCCCGCCAATTGGCGGTGCTGATGACGGTTCGTCTGCAGCCCGCGCCGCACACCGTGCGCGGCCTGGCGGCGACGCTGAATGTCGGCAAGCCGGCGATCACGCGCGCCCTTGATACGCTGTCGCGTCTGGGCTTCGTCCAGCGCCGCCGCGATCCGAAGGACGGCCGCAACGTGTTCGTCGAGCGCACCGAAAAGGGTGACGCATTCCTCGACATGCTGGGCTCAACGATCCTGAGCGGCGACGGGGTCGAGCAGCGCCCACAACTGGCCGCCGTCTCGTAAGAGACGCGATCCACGAAACAAGAACGGCGCCCCACTCCGGCGGGGCGCCGTTTTCGTTTGCGAATATACGGATCGGTCAGGGCGCTGGCGTTGGCGTCGCCGCGGCTTCAGTCGTCGGTGCGGCATCGCCGCCTTCGGCGGCGGCGGGCTCTGCTTCCGGCAACGGCGCCGGCAGCGCCACATTGTTCGGCGAAATCGAACGCAGATAAGCGATCACCGCAACGCGATCCTGCACGTTGCGGATGCCGGCGAACGCCATCTTGGTGCCGCGAATGTTGGAAGCCGGCGACGTCAGGAACGCGTCAAGCGTGAGATAATCCCAAGAGCCGCCATGACCGGCCATCGCTTCGGAATACGCATAGCCGGCATGGCTGCCGACGGCGCGGCCGAAGACGTCATGCAGGTTCGGTCCAATGCCGTTGGCGCCGCCCGCATCGAACGTGTGGCAGGAGACGCACTGCGCATGCACGCGCTCGCCGCGCGCGACCAACTCAGCCAAGCCAGCAGCATCGGCGAACAGACGGCCGAAGTCCGGCGGACCGGAAGGACCCTCAGTCGTCGGGCCCTCGATGACGACTTCCGGAAGATACGCTGCCTTCTCGGGATAGTTCGGGTGAACCAGCGTTTCGGCGCCGACACCAACGAGCATTACCCCCAGCACGGCCGCGAGGCCCGCACCGAGAACGGAATTCATCTTGAGATCGCTCATCGCCCTGCCTTGCTGGCGCCCGGAAAAGTTGGGCGGTTTATGGCGTGCGTTGCGCCGCTCGCCAAGCGGGCACGATGACGTCCTGCGGCCTGGAGCGCCCTTGCGCGTCAACCCGCCGCACGGCACTTGGGGCCTGAATGAACCCTGTCGTCGTCATCCCGGCCCGCATGGCCTCGACCCGCCTGCCCGGCAAGCCGCTGGCCGACATTCATGGCCGGCCCATGATTGCCTGGATGGTGGAGTTGGCGAAGCGCGCCAATGCCGGACCGGTGCTGGTGGCGGCCTGTGAAGAAGAGGTCGCCGAGGCGGTGTTGAAAGCCGGCGGCAACGTCACCCTGACCGACCCTGACCTCCCGTCCGGCTCGGACCGCGTTCACGCGGCGCTCGAAGCCTTCGATCCCGCCGGCCGCTTCGACGTCGCGGTCAACCTGCAAGGCGACATGCCGACGATGCGTGCGGAGGACGTCGCCAAGGCCGTAGCGGCATTGCGAGACGGCGCCGACATCGCGACGCTCATTTCGCCCTCCAGCGATCCAGCTGATCGCGATAATCCGAACGTGGTGAAAGCCGTGCGCGCCGCCGATGGCCGCTGCCTCTATTTCACCCGCGCCGCCGCCCCGCACGGTGATGGCCCAATCGAACGTCACGTCGGCATCTACGTCTATCGCCGCGACGCACTCGCGCGCTTCGTCGCCGCGCCACCCTCGCCGCTTGAGCAGCGCGAGAAGCTCGAACAATTACGCGCGCTTGAGATGGGCATGATCATCCGCGCGGATTCGATCGCCGATTTTCCAAAGGGCGTCGACAGCCCGCCTGATCTAGAAGCCGCGCGCGCGCTTCTCGGTAAAAGCTAAAGGCGATGATCTGCGCCGGTGAACACGCCACCGCCGCCAAGCCGGCGATCAAGAATAAGCGCGCGTGAACATCCCCGCGTTCGCGGCCGATGTTCAGCGCTGAAATTGCTGCCGCACCAGTTCGCCGATCTCTTGCAGCGCGGTTGTGGCGGTTTTGGAATAGGCGGTGAAATTTAGCCCACCGTGCATGAGCACCGGGTACTTCCTCTCGGTGACGCGCACGCCGGCTTTGCGCAACGCGTCTACCAGCGCCTTCGCATCATTGCGCACCGGATCCATCGGCCCGCCGCCTGCGACAATTGTTGGAGGCGCCGGCGAGAGATCGACATCCAGCAAGGACGGCAGCCCCTCGGCGCCCAGACTCCGCGCGATGTAAAGGGCAGCGACGCGGCCAAGAAAACGGAAGTTGCGCAGTTCTTCATCGGCCCAAAGCGAATCTTCCACATGCACGAGCGGATAGAGAAGAACCTGCAACGGGACCGCGCCTGGCGTCACGCGGTTGATCTCAAGCGCCATCGTCGCAGCGAGATAGGCGCCGGCGCTATCGCCGGCGAGCGCCACTTTGTCCGGTGTCGCACCAAAGCGCTGCGCATTCTGAAACGCCCACGCGCAAGCGGCGCGAACATCCTCTAGCTGGCCGGGAAAGCGCGTTTCCGGCGCAAGCCGATATGAGATTGCGAGCACGCGCCCTTGCGACGATTTCGCCAGCCACGAACAGATGGAGTCGTGCGTATCGATATCGCAGCACACGAAGCCGCCGCCGTGAATGTAGACCAAGAGCGGCGCATCGATCGGGTTTTCCGCCTCGTAGTAGCGCGCGCGCAACTGACCGCCCGGTCCGGGAATATTCAGGTCCTCAACTTTCGCCAGCCCCTTGGCGCGTGCAGCCGGGACAGCAAGCAAAGTCCGCAAGCCGCGGCGCGTTTGCGCCAGAATGGCGCGCTCTGCTGCTTGCGTCATGCTCATGACGGGTTGGCTCTTTCCTTTTCGGCGCCGCCTGCGCTAACGCTCGCCACCTATGAGTGAACGTATCTCCTTTCAAGGCGAACCCGGGGCGAACTCACACATCGCCGCGCATGAGGCCTATCCAGACCTCGAGCCGCTGCCCTGCCCGAGTTTTGAAGACGCGTTTGCCGCCGTGAGCGAAGGCCACGCCCGCTTTGCGATGATCCCAGTTGAAAATTCGGTCGCGGGCCGCGTGGCGGACGTTCACACGCTCATTCCCGAGAGCGGGCTCTACATTATCGGCGAACGCTTCGTACCGATCCGCCACCAATTGTTAGGGTTGAAAGGCGCGACGCTGGACGGCCTCACGCATGTGCGCTCGCACCCGCAAGCGCTCGGCCAGTGCCGCAAACAATTGCGCGACCTTGGCGTCGTTGCAGTGAAAACCGCCGACACCGCTGGCGCCGCGCGCGAAATCGCTGAGCTTGGAGATCCAAAGGTGGGCGCGCTCGCCTCTTCGCTCGCGGCGGAGATCTACGGACTCGACGTTCTGAAGGCCGACATTGCCGACGCCGCGCACAACACTACGCGCTTTCTCGTCTTCTCCCGCGAGGAACAGCGCGCGCCGGCGAACAACGGCCCGTGCATGACGAGCTTCGTCTTCCGCGTCCGCAACGTGCCGGCGGCGCTTTACAAAGCGCTCGGCGGCTTCGCCACCAACGGCGTCAACATGACCAAAATCGAGAGCTATATCGAAGGCGGCGCTTTCTCGGCCGCTATGTTCTTCTGCGAAGTCGAGGGACACCCCGAAGAGCGCAGCTTGCGATTGGCGCTGGAGGAGTTGGCGTTTTTCTCAACCTCGCTGAACGTGCTCGGTGTCTATCCGGCCGATCCGTTCCGGCGGCGCTAGCGGCGCAACTCGCTGGTCGCCTCGGGCGAGCGGTACGCTACTGCGACGCCGCCGTTTCGATAAGAATAGAGCCGCAGGTCCGCACGCATCTTCGCGATCGCGAGCAGCATCTTTTTGTAGGAGCCGAGCCCCAACCACGCGTTCGCGCCGCCGGTGTTGAAGCCCGGCACATCGCGGAGCGCGAGGATCGCGGCTTTGCGGCTCAACATAGCGCCACCGACGCCTTGCGCCGCATGCACGATGCGTTCGGCGGCGAGTGCGAGCGGAGTAGCTCTCGCCGCGCCGGGCTTTGGCGCTGGCGCCGGCGCGGGCTTCGGCGCCGGCGGCTTCACTCGCACCAGACCGAACCATTTCCGCTTCGGCCGCTCATACTTGAAGGCGTCCATGAACGCGTTCCGCAGCACCACATGGTCGGCGTATTCGCGATACACCTCCGCGGTCGGGTTCTGCTCGTGCCCCATGGCGACGACCTCGAGTTCGCGTTCCTGCAAACGGTTGACGACCGGCACGAAGTCGGTGTCCGAGGTCAGCAGGATGATCTCCTGCAAGCCCTTCGTTCCCGCCGCGATATCAACGGCATCGAGGGTGATGACCATGTCGGCCGAACTTTTCTTACTCTTGGCGATCGCACCGCACGCAAAGGCTTCGAAGCCCGCGGCCTCGAAGGCGTCGCGATAGCGATCGTAGAGCGGATTCCAATAGACGCGCTTGACGAGGAATTTGCGCTTCTGACGCGCTTCGTCGAAAGCGCCGTCTTCGAGCCATTCCATCCATTTCGCTATGGAAGTCGTGAACTCACCGCTCGTCATGCCGAGCACGTTGTCAAAATCGATCAGCAGCGCGCATTTCTTGCGTCGGCCGAACATTGGCTCTCCTGACACCCAGCGGTATTTTGCTAATCGGGATGTTACAGGGCGTCCAGGTGTAACCGGGCAACACTGGCGGACGTATCGCCAGAAACGAGGGGAATTGGCAGACGAAGCCGCACTCAAGGCCCTGTTCCTGAAGGGGCTCGCCGGCGATGCAGCCGCAACGCGCGCCTTCTTGACTGAGGCGGCGGCTCTGTTGCGCGGCTTTTTCCGGGCGCGGTTGCGTGGGCGGACTGAGGACGCCGAGGATTTGGTGCAGGAGACGCTGGTGGCGCTCCATACCCGCCGCGAGAGCTACGATCCCAATTACCCGCTCACCGCGTGGCTATACGCCATCGCGCGCTATCGCCTGATCGATTTCCTCCGCCGCGCCAAACACCGTTCGCACGCGCCGCTGGATGGCGTCGATGTGGGCGAGACTGATCCCGACTACGAGGCAAGTGACGCCAAGCGCGATGTCGCCACCCTGCTGGACAAGCTTCCCGAGAAGCAGCGCACCGCCATCCGCATGGTGAAGCTCGAGGAGCGGAGCGTGAAGGAGACGGCGGAGGCGACGGGCTTATCCGAGTCCGACATCAAAATCTCGATCCACCGCGGCCTGAAGACCTTGATGCGGCTCATGGGCCAGGAGCAGACGACGTGAAGACCGACGATCTCATCAACGCGCTCTCGCGCGGCGTCGAACCGGCGGAACGTCCGCGCTGGCGGATGAAGCTGGCGATCACGTTGATCGCGGGCTTGGTCGTGGCCGCCCTGCTCGTTGCTATCGGCCTTGGCGTTCGGCCCGACATCGGCACGGCGCGCATGCCGATCATGATGAAGGCGTTGTTCGCGGCGCTCGCCGCCGCGATCATTCTGCCGATCGCGGTTCAACTGATGAAACCAGGCCGTCCGCTCGGCTGGCGCATTGGCGCAGTGGTGCTGTTCGTTGCGATCTGCGCTATCGCGACAATCATCGCACTCATGGGCGAAATGCCTGATCAACGCTGGCAAGCCTGGATGGGCGGCGAAGGCCGCGCGCCGTGGTGCGTCGTGCTCATTCCGATACTGGCTGCGCCGGCGGCGGCGTTGCTCACCTGGTTCATGCGCGCCTTCTCGCCGACGCGCATCACGCTCACAGGCGCCGCCATCGGCGCGCTCTCCGGCGGCGTGTCGGCGATGGCGTACGCGATGTATTGCCCCACAGATTCCGTGGCGTTCGTGACGACTTGGTACACATTGGCGATCGCCGTATGTGCGGCGCTGGGGGCGCTGATCGGTTCGAAATTTCTGCGCTGGTGATCCCAGGACCGCCGGATTCGGGGGCCGCTCTGTAACCGGGCCTCATGGCAAAACGTCTTAGCTTGCATCGACGATGTTGCCGGCTGGACGCCGGCGGTCCGAAGAGTTGAACCATGCTCGATCGCATCAAGCGCTATGCGCCCGCCGCCATTTCGGTGTTCGCCGCCGCCGTGTTTCTGGACTCGCTACGCTACAAGTTCACCGATCACCCGAACACGCAGGAAATATTCGGCCGCCTCGATGGCTGGGCTGGATCGCTCGGCGCCCCAGGTTTGTTCGGCCACACGGGCCTCTTCAGCCAATATGTGATCGGCTCAGCTGAACTTGCGGCTTCGACGCTGCTACTGGTGGGATTACTGCCGCGGTTCGTCCGCTTGAACGCACTGGGCGCAGCGATTGGGCTCGCCGTGATGACAGGCGCGGTGAGCTTCCATCTCTTTACGCCGCTCGGCATCGATCCAAACAACGACGGCGGCGGCCTGTTCGCCGCGGCGGTGACAATCTGGATCACATCGATCGCGTTGCTGGTCATCCGCCGCAAGGAGATCGCCGCGCTGCTGAGCGATCTCGGGCGGGCGCTTGTGCCTAAACGCGGTGCGCCCGCAACGGCGCGTGATCCCCGGCCTTCGACAAGCTCAGGCCTCGCCTAAGGTTCTTGCGAAACAGACCAACGAGGCTCAGCAGCGTTGGCAGCACGACATTCCCCGCCGCATCCGCAGCGCGAATGCGCACTGGCCGAGCGCGCTCCGCCGCTAAGCAACCGCCTGCGCGGCGCCGACCAGCGCCGCTCCGACCGGGCGGCCCATAATTTCCGGACGGCCGTCATTGGTTGCGGCGATTGCGCTGATGCCGCGCGCGGGATCGATGAGCACTTCGGCGTACCAGAGCGTGTTCGAGCCATTGTGCCAGAGCGCGCCACTGCGTTGCGCTAGGCCCATGGCGTATGGCCCGCCGAACGGCGGCGTGTGGAGCGTGTCCCAAGTTTCGCGGCGCAGGAACGAGGTGCGGTCACGATGCGCATCGAGGAATTTGAACAGATCGGTGAAGCTTGTGTGGACGCGGCCAGCCGGGCCGAGCGCGGCAACGTTGTCCGTGATCGCGCCACCGGGTGGGTACGGGGCAACTTCACTGCCTCGATTTCCGGCCGCTACAGCGAGGATACCGGGCCCATGGCCCACGGGCTGATCGTAAGCGCCCGGCGTTCCGGGCGCGCCAAAGCCCGCGCTCGCCATGCCAAGCGGATCGAACACGCGTTGACGGATCAGGGTTTCCCAGCTCGCGCCGAGCTTTTGCTCAAGCATAGCGCCAGCGATGACGTATCCGGTGTTCGAGTATTCGAAGTGCTCACCCTTCGGACCAGCCGGGTCGCGGGTTAGTCCAAGGCGCGCGTACTGAATGCGCTCTTGGCGCGGATCAGGATTTTCGCGCTGGAACGAAAGGATTTCCGACCATTCGAGGTTGCTCACGAGGCCCGCTCGATGGCTCAGCAAATGGCGGAACGTCACGTCGCGATACTGGGCACGCATGTCCGGGATAACGCCGCCCATGACGCTGCCAATTGTATCGTCCCAAGATATCTCGCCAGCTTCGACACAGCGGGCGACGAGCGTCGCGGTCATCGACTTGGTGATCGAGCCGATGTGCCAGAGATCGCTTGTCGTCACTTGCTCGGGGCGGCCCAAGGCGCGCAGACCGTCAGCGTAATTGATCGCGCGACCATCTCGGTTACGAGCGGCGGCGGCGAATGCGGGCGCACCGGCCTCGGCGCGCATCGCTGCCAGACTTTGCTGCGTCAGCGCTTCGGGCCCGGCCGCAGCGCCGACTTCCTCACGCGTGAATACCAGCGGCAGTGTGCCGCCCTGCGTGAACTGCCCCTCGATACGCCCGTTATCGAGGCGTCCGCGGTAGCTGGCGCTGATCACCGGAATGGTGAGGGTAAGTTCGCCGTTGCTGATCGCCGTTGACTGCACTGGAATTGCACCGTTGCCCTGATCGACGCTGTAAAGGGTCGCCGTCGGTCCCTCCGCAACGACGAGGCGGAGTCGCAGGCGCTGCGAGCCGAGATCGAGCGCGCCATGCCACTCGCCCATGAAGTCGGAGGCGCTCTGCGCGTAGGCGTTCGCGGCCATCAGGCCTGCCGCAGCGGCGCCCAGCAAAAGGGGACGGCGGGTGATGATCATGGGCATTGTCTCCGAGTGAAGGTGTCGGGCTTGGGATGCCGCTCCGCCGGTCTTTAGATGCGTGTTGGCGCGGGCCCCGTTGACCCGATAGTCGCATTGACGAGACATTTCTTACGGGCTTTATGTGCGACCGC
>CALBST010000376.1 GCA_937967425.1 uncultured Caulobacteraceae bacterium | reverse complement strand
CGGTCAATGCCCCGTTTGCGTTGAACGCCTCGATCCAGTCGTTGTCCTTTATCCCCGCGCGCGTCGCGTCTTTCTCCGACAGCCAAACGACGGGACCGCCGCGATTGAGCGTGAGCATCAGGAGGTTGTCGGAATAGGTGGAGTGAATGCCCCACTTCTGGTGCGGCGTAATGAAGTTGAGCGCGATTTGCTTTTCGCCGTTTGATTGGAAGTTGTGCGTCGCAGCGGTGGTCTTGAGATCAACCGGCGGCTTGTAGACGCACAGCGCCTCGCCAAACGCCCGCATCCACAAATGGTCCTGATAGAGCTGCTGGCGGCCCGTGAGCGTGCGCCACGGGATCAGCTCATGCACATTCGTATAGCCGGCGTTGTAGCAGACCTTTTCACTCTCGATACCCGACCAGATCGGCGAAGAGATGATCTTGCGCGGCTGCGCGACGATATCGCGGAAGCGGATTTTCTCATCTTCCTTCGGCAACGCCAGGTGCGCATGCTCGCGCCCGGTTTGTTTGGTGAGTGACTCCCAGGACTTGACGGCGACCTCGCCGTTGGTCTCCGGCGCCAGCATCAGAATGGTTTCGCAAGCGTCGATCTCGGTCTCGATCTTCGCTAAGCCTTTCGTCGGCCCATCCGGCACTTCGCCATTGAGCTGCTTCAGTAGCGCAACTTCATGCTCAGTGTTCCAGCCAAGTCCCTTCCCGCCGTTGCCGACCTTGGTCATCAACGGCCCGAGTGAGGTGAAGCGGCGATAGAGGTTCGGATAGTCGCGCTCGACGATCGTGATCTGCGGCCCCGTCTTGCCCGGGATCAGCTCGCACTCGCCCTTCCACCAATCCTGCACGTCATAGGGCTGAGCCATCTCGCCGGCGCTGTCGTGTTGGATCGGCGTCAGTACGACGTCCTTCTCAACGCCCAGCACTTCCGGGCAAACCTCGGAAAACGCCTTGGCGATCGCTTTGAAGATTTCCCAATCCGACTTGCACTCCCAAACCGGATCAACCGCTGCGGTGAGCGGGTGAATGAAGGGATGCATATCGGAGGTGTTGAGGTCGTTCTTCTCGTACCAGGTCGCAGTCGGCAGAACGATGTCGCTGTAGACCGCCGTCGTTGACATGCGGAAATCGATGGTGACGAGAAGATCGAGCTTTCCTTCTGGCGCTTCGTCACGCCAGGTGACTTCCACCGGCTTGCGGCGCCCGGTTTCACCGAGATCCTTGCCAAGCACGCCATTCGATGTGCCGAGCAGGTGTTTCAGGAAGTATTCGTGGCCCTTGCCGGATGACCCCAACAGATTCGAGCGCCACACGAACATGTTGCGCGGCCAGTTGTCGGGATGATCAGGATCCATGCAGCTCATTTCGAGCCGCTTCGCCGCCATCTCGCGCGTCGCATATTCTTTGGGATCGACGCCCTCGCGCGCCGCGGCTTTTGCTACCTCGAGCGGATTGGTCTTGAGCGCTGGCGCTGAGGGCAACCAGCCCATGCGCTCGGCCTTGGCGTTGTAATCGATGAAGGTCTTGGCCCAATCGCCCTCCGGCGCGGTGGGCGAGAGAATTTCCTTCACATCCAATGTTTCGTAACGCCACTGATCGGAGTGCGCGTAGAAAAAGCTTGTCGAGTTCTGCTGCCGCGGCGGGCGAATCCAATCCAACGCAAACGCCAGCGGCGCCCAACCAGTTTGCGGACGCAATTTCTCCTGACCGACATAGTGCGACCAACCACCACCGGACTGGCCGATGCAGCCGCACATCGCGAGGAGATTGATAACCCCGCGATAATTCATGTCCATGTGATACCAATGGTTCATCGCCGCGCCGATGATCACCATTGACTTGCCGTTGGTCTTCTCGGCGTTCGATGCAAACCCTCGCGCCACCGCGATGATCTGCTCGCGTGGCACGCTCGTTACCTTCTCCGCCCAAGCCGGCGTGTAGGGCTCAACGTCGTCGAAGCTCGATGGCATATGCTCGCCGCCGAAGCCTTGATCGACGCCATAATTGGCCATGAAGAGATCGTAGACGGACGCGACGAAAGCCTCGCCGTCCTTGAGCGCCAGTCGCTTGGCCGGCACGCGCCGCATCAGCGTGTCTGGATGGTCTGTCGAAGCGAACCCATTAGACGCCGTGTTAGCGAAGTAAGGGAAACTCACTTCAACGACATCGTCATGCGCGCCCTTGAGCCCGACGCGCAGCTTTACATCGGCGCCGCCGGCATCCTTCTCTTCGAGATTCCACTTTCCTTGCTCGCCCCAACGAAACCCGATCGATCCCGTCGGCACCACTGGCTTACCCGTGGCTTCATCGATGCCAACCGTCTTCCAATCCGGGTTGTTGGCTTGGCCGA
>CALBST010000375.1 GCA_937967425.1 uncultured Caulobacteraceae bacterium | reverse complement strand
TCCAGGGGTATAAGCCGGGTACGGACGCCGAAGCTGGCAACTGCGGCAGCGACGCCAGGGGATACATCTTCATGGCATCGATCCAAGCTGAGACGCCGATGACGCGCGCGCTTGGCGCTTGCGCGCGCGTCTTGGCCAAGCCCTAGAAGTCGAAGAGATCGGCAAGCCTCGACCGCTTGCCGCCGAGACGGCCTCTGCGGCGATCGTCGTCGTAATCGTCGTCATCGTCACGATGCCGGCGTTGGCGCGGAGACGCCTCGGTGAGCGTTTCCTCCTTGACCAAGGCGATCAGTTTTTCGAGTTCGCCCCTGTCCAGCCAAACGCCGCCTGTCGTCGGGCAGACGTCGAACTCGATGCCGTAGCGGTTGATCTGGCGCATGGGCGCGCCATCGATTGGGGAATTGATAAGGGGCATTAAGCTTCGCCTCCGCTTCTCAAGGTTTTGCCTCGGGAGCAGCTGGCGCGCGGTTTGGCGGTCAGAGATTGAGCCGAGCCGAACACCGGGTTGTTCCCGATGCGGTCCGACATCACGACATCATCTGCAAGAGATGGTGCGTCGTCAGAGGGGCCCGGCCCGCACGTCGCTCACTTGGGGGGAGCGGTGAGTCAATCAAGGGCCTTGTGGTCGTTGGAGTGAGTCAATCGCAATCATTGCCAAACGCAATCATTGCCGCAGCGCGGCGCCTGGCCAACTGGCGGACGGCCGCGGTGTCAGCCGCGGCACACCTGAGTTGGTAGTCGATGTGTCACCGGAGCGTCGAACGGAGAACTGTCCCGGTGCTAGCGGCGATGGGGGTTGAACGTCCGAGTTCGGCGAAACCACGCCGTTGCTGCGTGTGCTAAATCACCGTCCCCTTTGTAGAGGGTAGGTCATTCGCGGAAGTTGTCGTGACGGCTACGCTGGCCCGAAACAAATGTACACGCAGCGGCGAGAAACTCCGGTGTGAGCGATCGAAGCGCATGAAACGGTGGGGCGTACCCTTCTCGCTCAAAACGGGATGGGTTTGCCGTCCCAGGCCAGAAACTGGCCGGAATGGGCAGGCGTCAGTCCGGCGATTACCTGAAGCAAATGCGAGGCGCTGGTTTCGGCGCTGAACAATTGCTCAGGGCGAACGGCGGCCTGAAACGGTCGCGACAATCTAGTATTGACCGTGCCTGGATGGAGCGTCACGCACACGGCATTCTTGTTCTTTGTCCTCACTTCGATGGCACAAGTGCGGATGAGCTGATTAAGCGCCGCCTTGGAGGCGCGATAGCCGTGCCAGCCGCCCAGTCGATTGTCTTCAATCGAGCCGACACGCGCGGACAGTGCCGCAAACACGGACTTGCTTTCGCGCCGCAAGAGCGGGGTGAGGTATTTTGCGATGAGGGCGGGGCCGATAGCGTTGATGGCGTACATGCGCGCTAATGCAGCGGGATTGAGCGAACGCACGGTCTTTTCGGGAAGGAGCGCGCCTTCATGCAAAATCCCGGTGGCGACAATGACGAGATCTAGCTCCGGCGACCGGGCGGCGATCGCTTGCGCCGCAGCTGCGATGGAAGCTTCGTTTTCAAGATCGAATACGAATGGCAGTACGTTTGCGCCCGCTGGGCTCACACTTCGCGCCCCGGCGTGAATAGCGCTGCACTGCCCATCGGCCTTGAGCGCCTCGATCAGTGCAGCGCCAATGCCGCCCGATGCGCCGAATACGGCCGCGCGATATCCGGCGGCGAAGGGCCTGTGCGCGCTCACCGGAGGTCAGCGCCGAAGTGCGATCATGACTTCGTTGCGCCGCGCCCAGGGCAGGGTCCAGGGCGGATTGTAGAACGCGTAGCTTACATCGCCCCCAGCGATGTCGCCGCGCGCTTCGATGCGGCGGCGCAATTCCTCAGCGTGTCGCGCCAGATTGTTCTGCGTGGCAAGGCCGCTGAAGCGGAGCACCGCGACACGGCGGCCGGCCTCTTGACGCAGCACAACGCTGTCGTCTAGCGGGCGCGGCATGTCTTCAAGGCGCGAGCCTGGCGGCATGTAGAAGGTGACGACCCAGCTTTCGCCAGAAGCGGCCTGCGCGACCGGCGCCGTCATAGCGATGCGTTCGCCTTCGGGTCTTTGAGCGACCGGCGCGGTCATGGCGATCTCGCGATTGGGTTCGTTGCCACCGAAGATGAAGCGCGCAAGCCGGCGAAAGCCTTGATTGATTGCGGCACCTCGTTCCCCAGAAACGCGGGTCTCGGCCACGACGGTGGGCGCGTAATCGCGGATCGCGAACGGACCATCCTCGTAAACGAGGCGCCATTGCGGTTCTTCAACTGCGTGCGCCGCAGGAGCGGACATGATCAATCCCAAAAAGCCAAAAGCGAGGCTGAGCAGAAGCCAGAACGATCTCATGAGGCTGCTACGTGCGAGCGGGGCTATGGGATCATCGGCGCCCTGTTATCGACGTGAACGCAAGGGGTGGACGTCGTTGATCCATCTGTCCGTTTGTCTCGTACCTCACCCGTTGCAACATACCTCGGAGTGGAGTGATGCCGCCCCTGGCTGCATTGGCTGCTGTGGCGCTGGCGACCCCCGCGTCCGCTGATCCGTGCGAGGCGCCGTTGCCAACTCAAGCCGGCGCCGCGTTTTCTGGCGTGGTGCGTTATATCGTTGATGGTGATGGCCTCTGCCTAGGGCCTGCCAATGACGGCGGGTCAACTTGGATTGAAGTGCGCCTCATGGATTTCGATGCACCCGAATTGCGCGAACCAGGCGGCGAAGAAGCGCGTCAAACACTTCGCCGGCTCGCTTTCGGTCAACGCGTCGAGTGCGTCGTTACTCCGGGGCGGCGCGGCACAACAACATCATATGATCGCACGCACGCAGTGTGTCGGTTGGCCGGGCGGCGCCTTGGGGACCTCATGCGCGCAGCCGGCGTCGCCGAAGGCGGCAATTGATCTTGGCGTCCTCGTCAGCGTCTTGGCTTTGACGCGGTGGGACGGCGTTGCTTGCTTGCCCAACAAAAGGCTTTATCGGGCGAGCCTCATGGCGTTTATCGCCGCGCTGCGCTTGGCGCGCCCCAAGGGCTCAGCCTAAGGTTTGGCCGATGTCTAAGAAATTGCTGGCGGCGCTGCGCCTGGCGTTCACGGGCGCGCTCGTCTTTACGCTCTATGCGGCGTTCGCACCGGGGCCTGACGCGCCGCAGATTCTGCCGTGGGATAAGGCGGCGCACTTTGCAGCGTTCTTCACGCTCTCGATTTTAGCGGCGCTTTCGTTTCCAAGAGCGCCGCTGATCGCCATCGGCGTCGCGCTCTCAGTTCTGGGCGCCGCAATCGAATTCATCCAAGCTGTGCCGGCCATCGGTCGCGATGGCGATGTCGTCGATTGGCTGGTCGATACGGCGGCGATTGGTTTTGCGCTGTGGCCGGGGCTTTTGCAGGGTGCGCGGGCGCGGTTGCGCCAGCCAGAGACAGATCTGCCGACAGCGTTGCATCAGCAGTTTGGCGACAGCGAATAGAGCGCGTCGAAGACCACTTCATACGGTCAAGACCTCCTGCAAGCCGTCAACACCCATCTTGTGCCCCGCGATGCGGCAGTGGCGACCGGCCGGCTGCGCGTTGTTCTCCTTCGCGGCAGCGAGACCAGCCTGCGCCGCGCCGCACGCGCCGGCACAGTTCAAACTCGATAATGTAGAGCTATTCCTCAGTGCGGCGCACGACGAGACCCGGCACACGCTTCGCAAGTTCGGCCATGGCGCTCTGCTTGGCGGCATCGAGGAGCTTTTGCGGGATGAAGCCGTAAAGCGCGTCCGCCGGATTGCTGCCCGGCACAGGCCTGAGATCAGGGCCTGGCCAAACGAAGCGATTGAGCGTGGCGATGCTGATCCAAGATTGCTCGGCGTCGAGACCCAAGTGCTGCCGCACACGCGCGGGCACTTCTATTGCGGGTGCGCTTTGTTCGGGTGGGCGTGTGGTGAGGGGAGCGACAACGACTTCCTCCCCATCCGCCAAGAGGACGAGCACGACGACAGGGCGATCCTTCGCGCCTTCGTCTTGACCGCGTTCAGCCTCGTGCTTCCACACGAAGCTATAGTGAAGCACCATGCCGGCTTGCGGCGCGTTCGGTATCATCTAACGGGTCTTCACGCGCCCGATCGGGCGTCGTCATCTATCAAGTGGTCGAGCGCTTGCGCCTCGGGGGAGGCGGGCGCGTTAGCCAGTGCTTGAAGGAGTTGCGCCGCCTCATCGGGCGTCGTCTCATTAAGCACCACCACGCGCCGGAACGAGGCGCGCAAGCGCTGGTATTCGGCAGCCGAGAGGACCACCAGTTCGTCGCGGCCATAGCGCGTCACGACGACGGGAGCCTGCTTGGCGGCGTCTGTATAGCGGCCGAAATTGTTCTGGAATTCCGCCGCTGAGATTTTCATGGCGCCACTCATGTTCGGTAAGTTAGCTAACATCCCTAGAATGTCAAGGGAGGGGGCTCGTCTAAGGGGGCTGCTTTAATGCGTATGTCTCTCGCTCCAGTGATTCCTGCTTTGAGTCCGCCCGCAGCCGGACCCCGGGTCCATAACGATCGTCTGCCTTAAGAAAGACAATCCCTGCCGTCTCGAGAGTGTCTCTAATCTTAGAGAGCGTGCCGGTTTACCTACCGCCAAGATCGGCGGGGGGGCGGCGCTCGAGCGCCGCGCGAGCTTCTGGACTGACGTCATTGGTTGAGCTCGATGAGCGAACGCATCGCATCGAATTAGGGTAAGGCCTAACATATAATAAGGGGTATTTTGCTATAGCCTTTTTATGGATGCGTGATATTAGGCTATACCCTATGGACCACCGTCGCCTTGCCCGCCGCCGTCTCGACGAACGTCTGGCCGCCTTCGCCGCGTTCGGGCCTGCTCCAGCAGGCGGCTGGGTCCGCGCCATACGCGACGCCTTGGGCCTCCAACTCAGTCAACTTGCCGAGCGTCTCGGCGTGCGGCCGCCCAGTGTCACTGAGCTTGAGCGCAATGAAGCCGAAGAGCGCATCACGCTCGCCACGTTGCGGCGAGCGGCAGAAGCGCTCGACTGCACCTTGGTCTACGCGATCGTGCCCAAGCGGCCGCTCGAAGCCATGGTGCAAGACGCTGCCGCTGCCGCCGCACGGCGCGAACTCGACGCGGTGCTGCACACCATGGACCTTGAAGACCAGGCGCCGCGCACTGCCGATCGCAAAGAGATGATCGATGCGCTCGCCGCGGAGATTGCGGAAGCGGGCGGACGCAGGTTGTGGGGCGACGCTGTCAAACCATGAGTGGCGATGACGATCTCTTCGCCGCCGATGACGCGGCCACGCCACTGACGCCAGAAGAGCGGCGTGATCTCATCCCCGCCTACGTGGCGCTGAGAAGCGAACTGAACGAAGTGGAAGCGCTCAATGTCGCCGCCGGCGAGCGTTGGGCGCTTTCGCGCAAGCGTGATGTGCTCGACGAAGTCTTCCTGCAGCGCCTGCATTTACGAATGTTCGGCGACGTTTGGCGCTGGGCGGGCAAATATAGGTCGAGCGAACGCAACATCGGCATTGCGCCTTACATGGTCCCGGTGACCATGCGCCAAGTCATAGACGACGCCAAATACTGGGTCGAACAAAAATCATGGCCGCCAGATGAGCTCGCGGTTCGCTTTGCCCATAAGCTTGTCAGCGTCCACCCGTTTGCGAACGGCAACGGCCGCTGGTCGCGTCTCGCCGGCGATCTCCTGGCGACGCAAATAGGCGGGCGGCGTTTCACCTGGGGCAGCGCCAGCATAGTCTCGATCTCCGATACACGCCGTGCCTACATTGATGCACTCAAGAAAGCTGACAGCGGCGATATCGCACCATTGCTCGCGTTCGCTCGCAGCTGATTGTCCTAAGGGCGACCAGCGTTCACGGGTGAGGCGTATTTCGCGAAATACCGGCAACGGGCGATAGTCTGCGTCCTCCGGCCTCGGGGAGAAGAGGACGTCAACACGCTGGCGCCAGCAGATTGAAGAGCGTCTTGATCTGCATCGGCCCGCCCGCCTCCGCGGATGAAACCGTTGCTTGGCGCGCTGAAGCCTGGGTCGCGCGTTCGGTCCTCGCAAAGCGCGCCCAATAAGGGTGCATCAGGCGAAGATGCGGTGAATAGGGGTCTGATCTCCGCAGAATTTGCGGAGTTTGTGGCGAGCGACATCTTTCCGACGGCTCTCGCGGGCCAAGGGCCGCCAATTGATACGTTTCCTCCCAGCCTGACGCCTAAGGTAGGGGGGGCCTGTATCAAGCGGGCGTGCCCTCGCGCGCGATGTGCGAGGTTTGACTAGCAAAGGCGAATATCGAGCAAGTTGGCCGATCGTTGTTCGCGCCCCCTGGGGCACGGGTTATTCAGATTGGGGACTGGAAGAACGCCTCGATGTCCATCGACCCGTGAGGAACGCCAATGATTGCGACAACGCCCCGTTCCACCATATAGAAAATCAGGTGGGATCCCTCGCGGTAACTCCGATAGCCCTGAGCGATGTCATCTCGGGCTAGTCCGGCATTTGGATTTTTCGCGAGCCATTCAAACCTCTTCGCCAGCGCGTTCAGATAAATCTCGACCTGCCGGTCACCCCATTGGGCCAGCGTGTAGTCGGCGATTTGATCCAAGTCTCTGAGCGCACGCGGCGTGAGGCGATACGAACTCAAGCTTTGTCGCTCTTGGCGGCGCGCTTCTTTGCTCGCTTTAGGATGTCGTCGACAGAGAACTCGACGAACTCACCTTTGCGCGCCTGTTGGGCGCCCTCTGCCAGGTGATCCTGGAGGGCCTTAAGTCTTTTGCCGCGCTCTTCAAGTTCACGAAGCGCAGCGCGGACGACCTCGCTCGCGGACGCATAGCGACCACTCGCGATCTCGCGCTTCACGAACTTTTCCCAATGCGTCCCTAGCGAAAGCGAGGTATTTGCCATCGGTCGCCTCTGTATATTCAAAATGAATAGTCCGCCGATCCGCGAAGGTCAAGAAGGCGATGCCTTGAACTCACCGAAATCGGCGAATTGTTGTCGTTGGTCGCAGGTGAAGGCGAACGTCCGCTACGTACGCTAATCCGGCCTGAGCGACGGCGCCCGACCTCGCACGCGCGACACCTGGCTGCTTATCGCGCACGCTTATTCGAAAACCGGCTTCCACTTTTCGGGCGTGCGCTATGGCTGGCTTTATCGCGCATGTGGCGACCGAGATCTGCGCGCGGCGCGCGCGCTCGAAAAAGGTCTTGCTGCGCCTATGTAAGGCGGGGCCCATAACGTAAGTTCAAACGCGCTAGCGATAGACCGCGTCGTAACAAATGGCGGTTTGGGCGTGGACCAGAAAGGCCTCATAGGTGCGGTCGGTGTCGGCGGCGGCGATAGCGCTGATCTCTTCAAGAATGCGGCGACGGGTTCGCGCCAGCTTTCCGAACGTGATCGTGGCCAGGGCGATGAGGTCCTGGCCTCGTTTGCCAAACCAACGTCAGCTCCCGCCGCCGCCCGGTCCGCTTCGGGAATTTCGCCCGCTGTGTCGCCAGCACTGATCTTCACGTTCAGATCCCGATGCTTCGTTTGCTGTGGTTCGGTCGGCAAGGCTGAGCGCTAAGTTAAGTCGCTCTACAAATCGAGCCAAGGTCTTGCGATGCGCGGCGCGAGTTTAGGCGGTTTCGATATCCGTCTGGGGAAAGTCATCGCCCTTGTAGAGGAGAGGCGCCTTCGCGGCGCGCGCGCAGGCGTAGGCGAAGCAATCCCCAAAATTAAGCGCCGCGGGATGGCGTCCTTTGCCGTAACGCGCATAGGCGTCGATCGCCAGAACGCGCGCTTCGGCTGGGACGGCGCGCACTTCGACGTTCACCAGCTTCAAAAAGTCTTCAACGGCGAGCTGCGCATCCTTAATTTCCAAGCCCAGCTGGCGGGCGACAGCGATCGTTGTTTCCCAGATCGCCAACGGCGACGTGAGGCGCTCGTTGGAGTTCTGCATTCGCGCCAGCAGTTCGCGCGCGTCTTGCTCGCTGGTGAGGATGGCGGTGAGCGCCGACGCGTCGATAAACATCAGTGCTCGCCGTAAAGGCTGTCGACGAAATCCTTGTCGGCCGGCTGTACAGCGTCAGGCTTCGCGCGCGCGTTCAGTTCGCGCACGAATGCAACGCCCCGTTCCACCAGGCCGGGCGCCTGTTCTTCGCGCTCCAGCTCATGTCGAAGCGCATCACGGACAACTTCGGTTTTACTGGCCTTTCGCAGCCTCGCGAGACGCTCGGCCAAGCGGTCGACCTCCGGGTCTTTAACGAATAATGCCAAAATATCCTCCGTGGGATATTAATATATCCCAATAGGATATAATGTCAATGGTCCATCCGGCGAGGCCGCGGCTGAGGTAAACATTCGCTCGGCAAGAAGATGACGTCGTTCTGGAGCCAGAGCGTGATGTCTGGCAACGGAAAGTCGGTGTCTTCTCCCTTCGCCGCTCTCACGCAGGCGGTTCCGAGTCCGGTCCTCATCAAACGCCTCCAATGGGCGTCCTTCAAGCTCTTCGTTCTTCGTCCACCGCGCCGCGCAGTCCGCCGGCGTCAGAGACAGGGCTGAACCGGCCGGCGTCAAATTCGGCCATACCGACGCGCGCCGCCTCGCGCAGCGCCGCGAGCTTGGCGAGGCGTTGACGGCAAATTGCCGGTCGGCGACGGCGCGCCGCTCATTCGTCCCAAGGATTGATGAGTTGAATCCCGAGGGGGGCGAAATCCCGAAGATTGCGCGTAGCGATGGCGGCGTCTCGCGAGACCGCGCAGGCCGCAATGAGGCTGTCCATTGCATCGACGGCGTGGCCCGCATTCGCCGCCGCGGCGCGAAGGCGCCCGCCCACGGATGCGATCTCCCCATCGATGTCGACGATGCGTCCAGCAAATTGGGACTGGATGCCAGAAATCCAAAGATTGAGCTTTGCCCGACGTGCGCTATCCGGAGCGCGTTCGGCGCCGAACGCGAGTTCGTGAAGCGTCAAGGCTGAGATAAACGGCGAGTCTTGTGCTCGGAGAAATGTCAAAACTTTCGGTTCGGGTTTCGGTCGAACCAATTCGGAGAGAACATTGGTGTCGAGCAAGACCGGTTTCATGTCTTCCCGCCAGCGCCGACGCGGTCCTCAAACGGGTCGCCTCGTTTGGACTTGCGAGACGGCAATTCGAGGTCGGGACCGCGCGGTGCATGTTCGACAAGCCAAGCGCCGAGTGAAGACGGGTGACACGCCTCCCACTCTTTCGCAGACACCAGCATGCAGGCGTCATCGGTGACCCCGATACGCTGGGGTTCTCCCGCACGTGCGCGGCGAAGCAGCTCTGAAAGCTGCGCCTTCGCATCCTGTACTGTCCAAGCGTCCGGCATCTTCGACCACTCCGTAAGAGAATAGTCTAGTGTGGTCTAGTCTAGTTTTCAAGAGCCGTCTTCGGGTTCGTCTTTAATCTGACCCCGGGTCCATGACGATCGTCCGCCTCGAGGAAGACGATGCCGGCCTGTTCCAGGGTTTCTCTAATCTTAGCGAGCGTGCCTGTTTGCATCCCGCCTTTGCCGGTCTCGAAGCGGAGGATCGTGGAGTCCGCAACGGAGCTTGCATCGGCCAACTCACGGACGCTCCATCCTAGCGCTGCTCTGGCCATCCTAATTTGTTCGGGCGTGGGCATAGTCGGTGAAAATCTCTAAGTACTGATCGGAATTCGTTGACAGCGTCGGCGAAATTCGCTAAGTTCTAGCCGTAATCCTCTTAATAGACGGTTTGAGGGCTAGGATGAAGGTATCACGACGAAGCCTAATGTTGGGCGCGGCCATTCTTCCGGGTGTCTCAGCCGTCTCGGCGGGACCAACTCTCGACCCGGTCACGAGCGCGGTGTCGAAGTGGCGATGTGGAAGGGCAGAAGCGGACGCAATTGCACTGCGTTGGCAGCGCTTAGAGACCCAGCTCTTCAAACGCTGCAAGCAGCTGGGTCTGACTCGCGCTTTGCGAAGCGGATTGCCCGAAGCGCGCGCGCTTCGCGCGCTGACGCGTAAGCTCAACACGGCTGAGCGAAAGCTAGAGCGCTCCGCCGTGCAGATCGCTCAAATGCGCGCAACAAGCGGAGAGGGCGCCCTCGCCAAGATCGAGATGGGCCTCAGGATCCAAGAGCCGCAAGATTGCGAGGAAATGGCCTGGGTGCTGATTAAGGGCGGCGCTGATGAGCTGCGTCAGGTCCTGAAGCGCAGATGACACGGATGCGCTCTCTGGCCCTTAGCGCGCACGTGACGCCAGCCGCGATGCTCGATGCGATGTTCACCCGCTGCAAGGGCGCATACGCAGAAACAACGCTGCGGGGCTATCGCGCGGATCTCAGAGTTTTCCAATCCTGGTGTTCCAGCGAGGGGGAGCACTGGCTCCCAGCCGAACCGGATGTGGTCGCGGCCTTTATCGACGCGGAAGTTGATGCTGTCTCACCAGCGACATTGCGCCGGCGTCTGGCGTCGATCGCCTTCGCCCACGCGATGCACGATCTGCCGAGCCCAACGGGCGCCAGCGCAGTGCGCCTAGCGTTACGTCGTGCAGCCAAACGCAAACCGCGTCGGCCGGCGCAATCCAAGGGGCTGAGCTCGGACATCCTCAAACGGATTCTAGACAAGCAGCCCAACACGCTCGCAGGCGCCAGGGACGCGGCTCTCATCGCGGTCGGCTATGACACGCTCTGTCGCAGCGCCGAGCTTGCCGCGATGCGCTTTGAGCATCTGCGCACTGCAAGCGACGGCCAATGGAGCGTGATCATCACACGGTCAAAGTGCGACCAGGCTGGTGACGGGCGCATAGCTTGGCTCTCGCCGCAGGCGTCAAAGGCGCTGCAGCGTTGGCTTGAGCTGTCAAAGGTAGAGGAGGGGCCGCTCTTTCGTGGGCTTCACCTCGGGCGGCCGTCCGAGTGCGCCCTGAACACCTGCTCAATCCGCCGGCTGATTAAGCGCGCGGCGCGGAGAGCCGGTGTCGAAGTAGAGACAGCACGCGGTCTCTCGGGTCATTCGATGCGGGTGGGCGCGGCGCAGGACATGCTCGTCGCCGGCTTTGACTCGTTCGCGATTATGCAAGCCGGCGGTTGGAAGACGACGTCGGTGCTGCTGCGCTATGTCGAGAATGCTTCAACCAAAGCGCTTCATGAAAGAAGATGGCGCTATAGCGCCGAACGTTGAGTGAGAGGCATGAGAGATGGCTCCTCTCAGCTCGGCTAGGCTGGTAAGAAGCGACCAGAGTGAGAAGGAAATGCCCGGCCAAAGAGACCCAGGAGGAGAGCCAGAGCTCGGCCTCAAAGAATGGGCGCTGGTGCTTGCAGCGTTGGCGGCCGCTGCCTGGTTGGGCCTTGCTCTGGCGAAGGTCCTCTAGCGGCAACAGGGAGCACCTTCGGCGTTCCAAACCCGTGAGACCGAGCGCACTGACGCGGCGATCTCACTGAGGCATCGAACAAACAAACTGAAGGACCCAGCTTTCGCTGGGCCCTTTGTGCGACGCGCTCACTGTCAAGCAGCTAAGACGAATCTAGCGTCTCTGCTTCGGCGGATCATTAGGCTTCGCCGCGGCTTCGTCGTTGGCGCGATACGCACTCAGCGCCGCGACAGCGCCGGTGATGTGGTAGAGCGAACTCGCCGGCGCTGGCTCATCCACGAAGGCGCCATCGGGCCTCAGCTTGTCACGCCAAACGCCAGCAGCAGGCGTTTGAAGGTAGGCGGCGAGTGCGCGTGCGGCGGCGAGCGCGGGTTCTTCGCCGATGTGAGCCTTAAACGTCAGCGCTGCTTTCAGATATTCGGTCTGAGGCCATAGGCGCGCGTTTGCTTCGCGCGCCGTCGTGACGTCCGACAACGCATCGACGGCGACGCCGCGTGTCATGTCGACGCCACGCAAACCCGCGGAGAACAATTGGATTGCGGCCTTGCGCGCTGGCGCATGATTTTGGCGTTGGCCCCATGCCTCAAGAAGGGTAGCCCACTCAAACTGGTGGCCGGGTTCGAAGCGGTGGTGGTCTTGAGCCGCCTCAGGTGACCAGTTTGCGTCAAAGAACTCCCAGATGACGCCGGTTTCCGGGTCGATGAAGCGAGTGAGCGCCAGATCGACGATCTCGGCGGCTAGCTCTTCCCATTGTGATCCGCCCCCTGCGGCCATCCAAGCTTGGGCAGCTTCGAACAGGTGCATGTGGGCATTGGCTTGAAATGGGTGTGGGGGCGACTCGCAAAACCCGCCTTGGTCGTGCCGTCGTGTTTGAAGCGCCTTTAAGAGATCGAGCGCTTCGCCAGGTAGATCGTCGGCATCGCGGTTAGTGTGATGGAGCTCGGCCATCGCAAGTAACGCGAAGGCCTGATCATAGACCATTGCGGTGTCATCGAGCGGGGCGCCATCAGGACAGACCAATGTGAGGTAGAGGCCATCGCTACGGCGATACTTGGCGCGCAGGTAGTCCAGCCCGTGCCAGGCGGCGGCGCGCCAGGGCCCGTGCCAGCACATGCGACTTGCGCGACCATAGACGTAGGTCTGCCTAGCCTGGACGCGCATCCGCCGCGGGTGATCAAGAGGCTCGCCCTCTGGGGTGAGTGCTTCATGGAAGCCACCGCGATCGTGATCGGCGCCGACGCTCCACCAAAGCGGCAGTGCACTCGTTCGCAGCCAGCGCTCGAACCATTGAGCTGCGCCTTCGAGATCGTTGAACGGCGCCGCCGGCTTCAGCCGATCTCGTCTGTCGGCCTTTAGTCGCTCGACGACTTGCTTCACTTTTTGGCTTGCGCCCATTTCGCAAACGAGGACTTGTCCCTCATCAACGACGACGGCGATGTTATGTGCGCCGACCAGACTGACTTGTGTCCCCGCCGGAGCGCGCACGAAGCTATTCTTGCTGTCAACGAAGCAGGCGTCGCCGTCAGCCACGTTGCCATCTGCGTTCTTCTTGCGGGCCTGCCAGATAGCATCCCAGGCGCCGAGATCTGACCAGGGGAACGCGACGGGCAGGACCGCCGCGCGATCGGTCTTCTCCATCAGCGCGTAGTCGATCGAGATCTTCGGCGCCGCGCAGAAGACATCACTCAGATGATGGTCGCCGCCCAGAACGTGAGCTTCCGCCACAGCTTGGCGAGCGGCGCTTGAGACATCCGGGGCGTGCTTGTCGAGCTCAGTGAGCAACGTCTTTGCGGAAACGACAAAGTTGCCGCTATTCCAAAGATAGCCCTTCGCTAGGTACGATTTCGCTTTCGCAAGTGTCGGCTTTTCTACGAACGCCTTAACTTCACGGACCCCGCCAATCGGACCTTCGGGCGATATGTAACCGTAGGCCGTCGAGGGCGAGGTCGGGACAATGCCCATCGTGACGATATGACCGTCGCGCGCCGCGCTTGTGGCGTCGCTCGCCGCCGAGCAAAAAGCCGACGCGTCGTCTATTTGGTGATCAGCGGCGACAATAACGGCGACGCCATCGGGGTCGCGCTCGGCGATCCAGGCACACGCGGCGGCCATCGCCGGGGCGGAGTCGCGGCCCATGGGCTCAAGCAACAACGCTGCACTGAGATTCAGTTCTGCGAGTTGCTTTGTAATGATGCCAGCGTGTGCGGCGCCAGCGACGATGATGAGATTATCACGCGCGAGCGTCGCAACACGAAGGGCAGTCTCCTGGAAAAGCGAATATCTGCCGTTGAAGGCGACAAAGGTCTTCGGTCGCCAATCGCGGGATGCAGGCCATAGGCGCGTTCCCGCGCCGCCGCACATGATTACGGGGTAGAGAGACAAAAGAAGCTAGTTGAGGGTGGTTAAGTAGTCTTCGTATGCCGCAGCAATGCCGTCCTCGAGCCAAATGCGTGCGGTCCAGCCGAGTGCATTAATGCGGCAGACGTCGACGAGCTTGCGTGGCGTACCGTCGGGCTTGGAGAGATCGCGTTCGATTGGGCCGCCATAGCCCACAATCCTTGCCACCAACTCGGCAAGTTCGAGGATTGCGATGTCTTTGCCGACGCCAATGTTGACGTGTTCAGCGTCGGAATAATTCTTCATCAGGAAAACGAGTGCGTCGGCGCAGTCGTCGCTATGAAGGAACTCGCGGCGTGGTGACCCGGACCCCCAAATGACCAAGGACGGCGCTCTGGTGACCTTTGCCGTGTGCGCCTTTGCGATCAACGCGGGGAGAACGTGGCTTGAGGCCAAATCGTAATTGTCGCCCGGCCCATAGAGGTTTGTTGGCATCGCGCTGATGAAGTCGCAGCCGTGTTGTTGGCGATAAGCTTGCGCGAGTTTCAAGCCAGCAATTTTTGCGAGCGCGTACCATTCGTTTGTTGGTTCAAGCGCGCCGGTGAGGAGGGCGCTCTCGGGGATCGGTTGTGGCGCGAGCTTCGGGTAGATACAGGTTGAACCAAGGAAGAGAAGTTTCTCCACCTTAGTCTCGAACGCCGCTTTGATGACCGCGATCTCGATTTCGAGGTTCTCAAGCAAAAAATCAACTGGATACTGACTGTTTGCGAGAATGCCGCCGACCTTGGCGGCCGCGAGGAAGACCGCATCCGGTCGTTCCTCTATCATGAATGCTTTGACGGCGGCGGCGTCTCGAAGGTCGAGCTGGTCGCGGGGGGCGGTCACGACCTCACAATTTTCCGACTGTAGCCGGCGGACGATGGCAGACCCGACCATCCCACGATGGCCTGCGACGAAGACGCGTTTCTGTGAGAGGGAGTAGGGACGCATTGCTTAGTCCAGGACGATCCGA
Source organism: uncultured Caulobacteraceae bacterium (assembly GCA_937967425.1). The sequence continues at coordinate 40,725 of CALBST010000375.1, read as the reverse complement.
TCTCGGGTCGTCGCCTCCTTCTTCATGGAAATGAGTTCTGCAGCGACCATCTCCTTTACAAGGTCATCGAAAGTTGTCGTGGCAGTCCAGCCGAGTTTCTCACGCGCCTTGCTGGCGTCGCCGACGAGCAGGTCGACTTCCGTCGGTCTGAAGTAGCGCGGGTCGATGGCGACGACGACTTCCTTGGTTTTCGCATCGCGTCCTTTCTCATTCACGCCCGACCCGGACCACTTGATGGTACGGCCCACTTCCGCAAAAGCGCGCTCGACAAATGTCCGGACAGAATGCTTCTCGCCTGTTGCCAGCACGTAATCATCAGGCTCAGGTTGTTGAAGTATCCGCCACATGCCTTCGACATAGTCTTTGGCGTGTCCCCAATCGCGTTCCGCATCGAGATTGCCGAGATAGAGGGTCTGTTGCAGTCCAAGTTCAATCGCCGCGACGCCGCGCGTAATCTTTCGGGTGACGAACGTCTCGCCCCGGATCGGGCTCTCGTGGTTGAAGAGAATGCCGTTGGAGGCGTGGAAGCCGTAGGCCTCTCGATAGTTCACGGTGATCCAATAGGCGTAGAGCTTTGCAACACCATAAGGACTGCGCGGATAGAAGGGCGTCGTCTCAGATTGCGGTACAGCCTGAACCTTGCCGTAAAGTTCGGACGTTGACGCTTGATAGAAGCGCACCGACTTGCCTAGGCCCAATATCCGCATGGCTTCGAGTAATCGCAGCGGCCCAACAGCGTCGGCGTTGGCGGTGTATTCTGGTGTTTCGAAGCTGACTCCAACGTGGCTTTGCGCCGCCAGATTGTAGATCTCGTCGGGCTTTGTTTCCTGAATGATGCGGATCAAGTTCGTAGAATCCGTCATGTCGCCGTAATGCATCCGGAACCGGCTCGGTCCTTCGTGGGGGTCGACGTAGATGCCATCGACGCGATCCGTGTTGAAGGAAGAGGAGCGGCGTTTGACGCCGTGAACTTGATACCCTTTGGATATAAGCAGGCGAGCCAGATACGCGCCGTCTTGGCCCGTAACGCCTGTTATGAGCGCGGACTTCATCTGAGCCTCATTTTCAGTTGGGTGGCTTCGGTCGCCTCAAGCAATCCCGAGCCGTTGGATCAATTTTGAGCTGAGCTTGCCTATAGCTGCGACAGTGCCGAACGGCTTCGCTTGTCGTCGCCAGGCCCTCCGCACCTCACGGAAGCCAAGTGCGATGCCGGCCGCGCTCCCATTAGAAATGCCCCCGGCCTCCATGTTGGCGAGATATTTGTCGATGTAGTGTAGCTTCGCATCGGTGTTCAGCACGCGAATCAACCAGTCATAGTCACCGGCGTTCCGGAACTGCGCATCGAAATAACCGATCTGATCAAAGAGCGACTTGCGCGCGTACACCGTGGGGTGAGGGGGAACCCAACCCAATGGCACTTTCCATGAGCGGTAGGGACCAGAACGCCAGGTTCGTACGGTCCGGCCTGTCGCATCAAAGTAGCGTAAGTTTCCGTATACAAGAGCGAGTGTTGGATCTTCAAGATGCGAGCTGATCTCGGACAACGTCGTGGTATCGTGGTAGCAATCGCCGGCGTTGAGAAATCCTACCACTTGCCCGCTCGCGAGCTTCGCGCCTTTGTTCATCGCGTCATAAATGCCTTTGTCGGGTTCTGAGATCACCCTAGTTTGAGCGTTACTGAGCGAGCTGGCGATGGCTGTAGTATCGTCTGTAGAGGCCCCATCAATGATGAGGTGCTCATAACAGGCGATATCCTGCGATTGGATAGAACGCATGGTGCGTTCGAGTCCCCGTGGGTCATTACGGACGACAGTAATTACGGAAATGTTTGTCGGCATTTCTTCGATTGGTGAGACGGCAGTACAGCTGTTAAACGTGATCACGGATCATTTCGCGAAGAGCCCCGCGTAGGTCGACAAGGGGGCTAAAGCCTGTGGCGCGTGCTCTAGCTGCATCTACTGTCGAGTTGGTGCAGAACTTGCGGACACGAACAGCGCTAACGGGCAGGTTTCGACCGATCGCTCTTGATGCGATATCACTTAGGTGACCGATAGCCATTCCAGCGTAGCGTGGGATGTGTACTGCGGTCGGCGGGCGTCCCAAGCTGTCGAGGCAGAGCGTCACGAGTTGCCTGACGCTCAGGTCAGGCGTGTCGGAATAATTGAGTAGGACCTCGTCCGAAGTTTGGAGTTCGGTCAAGTGCAGCAGGAATGCGGCAACATTGTCAACGTGTGCAATAGACTTGATGTTGCGCCCGTCCCCGATCATGACAAACGGGCCGTATTTGATCTGATGTAGAAGGTTGTAGACATTCCCTCGATTGCCCGGACCGAAAATGACGGTGGGGCGAACGATAGAAAGCTTTCTACCGAACTTCTCACTTCGCCAAGCGCGGTAGATTTGCTCCGCTTCGTACTTCGTCCGCCCATAATCGTTGAAAAAATTCGGTGGGGAGTCCTCCATTAGAGGTGCTTGGCTTTCGCCATATACCGCGACTGAACTAGTGAAGAGTATCCTCTCGACGCCGGCGCGTGTGGCGGCCGTGCAGATGTTCTTTGCGCCCAAGACGTTAACCTCGTCGTAGAGCGAAACGGGACGCACATTGTCCTGATGTTCAGCAGCTAGATTGATGACAAGGTCTGTGCCGAGAAACGCAGGCATGATTGCATCGAGCTCACGTATGTCGGCCTGTATCGATCGCTGATCGGAGTGTGCTGGCGGTTGCCTCTTGTCCAGCACAGTAACTGCATGTCCCGCCGCAACGAGGTTAGGGACCAATCTTGAGCCTACGAATCCAAGCCCGCCGATTACCAAGATATGCATTGCGCCCTACCCAAAGTTGAAAGTCGAGTGTGGGTCGCATGGCCCACGCGACTAATCGTGTCGTGGATGTGCCGCATACGTCGTCGCGTACGGCGCGCTTCCGGGCCTAACGACCTTCTGCCGTATGTGTGATCGTGGGTCGCCGCGCCGCTGGCTAGCCGTACGACAGCGCTCGATCGCCTGAGTATGACAATGAGCTCCACAGGTTCCGCAGTAGAGCGACTTTGTCGATGTACGGTCTGGATGCGCTTCGGACTTCGTTGCGGGCGACAGTTCGCATCGTGCGCGCATGATCTACGATCTCACAGATCCTCGGCGCACCGACCCGATAAAAAGGGAAGTCAGAAGGAAAGGCGCAGTCTGGATGACCAGAGTAGACTGGAACGCCGGCGCCGAGGCTTTCTCGAACTTTCAATGTGCAGGCCTCTGTCGATCCCAGCTGCCCGAGATCAAATGCGGCGAGACTTAGATCCATCTTTGCGATAAGTGCGTTCACCGCTGTCGTTGGCAAAGTACCGTGAAAGAACACTGTTTCTTGGAGGCCGTTTAGCTCACAGAAGTACTTCTGTTGCGGTGTGTGGGAGCCAACTAGATGCAGTTCCCACGGATAGTTGGGAGTCTCGTCGCGCGCGCTCTCCAGCAACTTTTCAAGTCCATTCCAGGGAAAGAAATGTGAGGCAACAAACGCAACTTTGTATTTGTCTGATCGCAGATCCGTCGGGGATGTCGACCAATCAGCAAGGTAGATACCGTTGGGATAGACAATGGCGGGCGAGTTGAACCCGAGACGCGTCTTTTCGTAAGAGACGATCTCAGGCGTCACGCCAATTAGGCAATTTGCTCCCCTCATCAGGTGGCCTCCGAGTGCCTTGTCGAGCGCTGCGATTGGGCCACCCAGAAGACCTGCTTTACGCAGGTATTCGCCAGTCTTGGTGTGGAATACGATTGAACATTTTTGTTTGAGTTTGATCGGTAAGAGCGGCGCAAAGAAATCGAGCGGTGCGTAGCGGACGACGATCTGATCATAATTCGATGCAGACTTACGAATTTGACTATGAAAGTGTACTCGACGCATTGGAAACGAGGTTTGTCGCGCCGGAATCAGACGGTGGACGGAGAAGTCTGGAGCAGCGTCTGTCGTCCACACTTCTGAGGTCCATTCGATGCCCAGATGCCTCGCCGCCTCCTGCTCCCACTGCATTTGATGCATTACACCCAGATTGCGTTCGGCCTTATTAAATGTCGCAATGTGTAATGTTCGCATTACCTAATGCCGATGCGCGCTGTTGGTGAATGGCGCCCGCTAGTCCGGTCTGTCGCGTAGCGGGTCGAGGGATGTATCGACGCTGAGGCCTCCAGACAGGTGGCCATCACTTCCATTGGGTCTGAGGTCGCACCAGCAACATGCAGCCGAGTGGCATCCAAAGGACAAAGTCGTAGAAGAAGAACTTTGAGACGATCATGGGCGCGGCCGCGACAAGAAATGCGAAGCCCCATATGTTCGTCAGCCGAGCAATAGCGACACCGATAATCAAAAACGATGCGGGTATCCCGAGATAGTAAATAAGGTTGAAGACCGCGCCGAGATCCTGGGGGGAGGCACAATAGTCGCAAAAGCTCTGGGGCAATGGGTGTCCAAGAGCAGGCCAATTCTCCATCGCATGTAGCCAGGCTTCAAGGGCCCGGTTTTTGTCGACGATTGATCCACCCGAGGGATCCATCCGAAAGCGGGTCTCAAAGTAGCGTGCAATTGACTGATCTCTCGTCGTCACGAGCGCGCTCGGAACGACGAACGCGTACGCTGCGAGCGCTCCGGTAACGGCCGATACACGCGCCATCAAACTGATCTTAGGTGTTTTGAAGATGAACTCCATGAGAGCAGATAGCGCGTAAGCGACGGCACCAATGAGCGCCCATGCCGAGAGTGTGGCCAACGTGCTTGCCACCGCAATTAGGCCAAGGCGGTCGAACAACTTCGAGTTCAGAAGAGCTCGTGCGAAAACGACCAAGTAGGTTGCGTTAGCATAGGTTCCTGGTTCGATATGGAAGCCCGATAGCCGGACTTGGTGGATAAACAAGCCCGCGCGGGAAACGCTGACTGGGAATATCAAGTGGTGGAGGTCGACAATCGTACCCGTTGCGGCCAGCAATACGACGGCGAGGATCAATCCGAACAGATGAAAGACCAGATATCCGCCCATGCAGAACGCAAGCGCGCGTCGCGCGTTCTCCGATAAGCTCGTGATTATTGCGCCCGCACCAATTGTCGTCGCAGCCATGACCGCAGTGTAAGTGAACGCTTCTGTATTGAGCGCCAGGAAATAGACAGGAATGATGGCCGCTAGGATGGTTGCGCGTAATCGGAGAGATGCGGAGTAACGAAGGACCAGGACGACCAGGATTATGACTGCAGCAATAGTGCGAACGAGTGTCGCGAAGCCAACCGCCGCGGGATCCTCTGCTATTTCGAAGGGGGTAGCCGCAACAATGAACGAGGGCAGCAACAGGAACCATTCAACTAGCCTAGGCTTGAAGTCGCTGATGCCGGCGGGGCTCAAGGATTGCTTGCTCCAACTTCGACGCATCGTTCAGCCATGCACCTCCCAATCATCAAGTTGATAAGCGCGTTGGTGTTCGTAACGACATTGAATCTTCTTTCCCATAGCAAACGCGGGTGAGAACGGCCGATAAGGCCAGTCGTTGGAAGTTCTGCCATTACGCGTGATGCGAGAGCGGCAGGATCGTTGGGTTCCTCGATTCCGATTAGCAAACCACTTTCGCCATTTATGACAGCTTCTGGTGTTCCGCCGACTGCCGTTGCTAGGACTGGTATGTCGAACGAGAGCGCTTCCATGATGGACACCGGAATGCCCTCTCGCGTGCTGAAGTTGACGAAGAGGTCCACATGATTCTCTCGGTAGAATGCCTTTAGACTCTCATTATCGACCCAACCGTGCAGAAGGGGCGAGAGGGTAGCCGGGCGAGAAGCAAGTGCGGATCGAACCGCGCTGTCGTCGCCGTCTCCAAAATGGTGCCAAATAACGCGTCGCTCCTTCGCAAGCTCGCAGACGAATGAAGCGATTAGAGGTACTCTCTTGAGAGGTACAAGCGCTGAGCAACTGGCGACAACTAGGAGTTCTTCATCGTTTCGAGGTGGGGTGCCGCCAGAATCACGCACACCAAGTCGATTCACGCAGTGAAAAGACGATTGGAGCAGGGGCCATGTCTTTTCGAAATATTCCAATCCATGGTCAGATATGAATAGGCTCAATTTCGAGGCGGATTCTATTTCGGTCCGCCACGGGAAGTATCGCGCATGCTTGTGGATATACGAGCGCGTTTCCATACCGTTGAGGTAGAGGTCGACGCTGTGATAGCGCACCACACATGGAACTCCGGCTTTAGCTAGGAGGGGTATGGCCAAAGCGTTCGTTTGCCCCCAGTAGGCGTAGGCAATGTGGTTGGAACCGGAAGCGCGCGCGGCCTGCACACATTCATGAACTTCGAGCGAGCCACGATAGATCGCCCATAACAGTATGCGATAGAACAGAGCCAGATGAACGCGGCGCTCCCTCGCCGTTGCGCGGTTTGCTTCGGCGAAGAAAAGCAGCCATGTACGAGGCGTAAGCAGTCCACGCGCGTAGAAGCACAAGCGAGAGAAGCCGGTCGTCCAAAGGGCGCGCGAAATTGTGACGTTAGGAGGGACGGCGCGAGGTTGGCCCTCACCAGCCATGGGGATTATCGTGATGCGTGCGAAGAAACGTGATAACTGCGAAAGCTCCGCTTCCAGGAACGTTTCACCGTTGCTGAACGGATAGTGAATAGTGAACAGCAGTAGTCGTTGATCGGTTTCGCGCATGAACTTAGGGGTGGCTCGTGCGGCTGAACAATGATTGTGGTGATCGTTGTTTCGAAAGATGCCAATACCATGCGGCGATGGACAGCATGAACGGTGCCGTTGCGATGCTTGCCCAGTAGAGGGCGGTCTCGATCGATGCCACCGACGCTGAGAAGTACAGAAGTGTCGCGATGAACAAACCGCTTTGGGCGATATTCAATGCTAAGGCCCAGCGCATTTTCCCTGCAATTGCAGCTGTTGGGGCCAACGACGCCAGTATCAAGTGTGGTGCAACGTAGGGCGCGAATGCCTGAGCTAGTGTCCCAGACAAACGCCAATGATCTCCTAGCACCAGAGAAAACATAAGCGGTCCAGAAACAAACAAAACAATGGCTACTGAGCAGCCGATGCCTGCAGCCATTGCAAGTGTCTGTTTCAGAGCATCGTCGAAACAACCTTGTTCACGACGTTGTATCGAAGCGCTACGGAAGTACAGTTGGGATAATGCAGTGCCCATCAGCGACGCCGGAAGCATGGCTATCCGATACATCATGAAATAGGCGCCAGCAGCTGCACTGGCGAAGATGCTAGTTATCAACGCTACAACAATAAGATTGGCCGCGGAATTTAGGATCGTGTGAGGCAGGTTGACGGTGAGAAAGTCAACGTGACGACGCGCATATGAGGCTAGATATCTGCCTAGCCAACGTGAGTGCAATCTCTTGGGTGGCCATGCTCGAAGCGTTCGGAACAGTTCGTTCCCAGTTGTATTTAGTGCGTAGGCGGCAGCCGCGAGCGCGGCCACCATTTCACCCACAATCAATCCGCCCGCACTCCCGATGCCTGCTAGGCCGATTGCGACTTGTACGGCAGGGGCCAGGATCGCCTTGATGGCTCGATTAATTGACACCAAGTTGAAGCGGCCGTTTCGGATTGCCGCTGTCGTGAGCGTTGTGCTCAATGAGATGAAGAAGCCGATCACGACAGCCGCAGTTACAGGGTACGCGGTAGGTGTTCCGCCGCCGCGCGACAGATAAACGTCGATGAATAGGGCGACCGGAACAGCTGCGACCGTGAAAGCGGTCGCAATTAGGAGACAGATAATGCAGAGGGCGATCGCGCCCTCTGGCCGACGAGCAAGCATGATTGCTTGCTCGTACCGGCCAGCCATGGCTGCACCAAGTAACTGACTGCCGAAGAAGACAAAGCCGAACAGACCGAAATCGGATGGGGTGTAAAAGTATGATAAGAGTGGTAGCGATGCGAAACCGATTGCCTGGGCGAGGCTCGAGCCCCAAGCAATTTTGAAAATATCAGTGAGACGCCACTTCAAATTGGTGCTCGCAGAGAGCCGGCATTCGGGAATTCCGCGCGAACATATTCAAGAAGACCGTCTCGCAATGCCGTGAGCTTGGGCGATGATAATAACTCCTTGGCGCGCTCGTTGTTTCCGACTGACGAGCGAATGTCTGCCTCCCTCGGAGGCATACCAATTGTTCGCAGAGGTACGTCAAAGATCTCCGAGAGTGAGCGCGCCAGCGTGTTAATGCTGGTCCCGACGCCCGTGCACACATTAATCGGGACGAAACCCTCTATAAAAGAAGGGCGTTGGACCATTGTCGCGGCCGCTAAGAAATGGGCGACCACATCCTTCACATAGATGAAATCCCTCGTTTGTTGGCCATCGCCGTAGACTACAAGAGCCTCAGCTTTGCCCAGCCGATCGGCAAACAACGAAATTACCCCGGAGTAGGGAGAGGACCTGTCTTGGCGCGGTCCATAGACATTGAACAAACGCAGTGCGACTGAGCGTAGTTGATGATGACGCGAGGCCATCTGTAAGAGTCGCTCGCCATTAAGTTTCGCCAGACCGTAAAAGCTGATCGGAGCTTTGTCGGCGTTTTCATCAATAGAAGCGGAGGCAGGGGTCCCGTAAACTGCAGCGGACGATGCGAAGATAAGAGCGGGTCTTTTGGCCCCCCGTGCGCTTGCTTGAATAGCGCTGGCGACGCCGCCGGCGTTGGTGGAATAAGAGTTGGAGATGTCGCTTTGACAACGTGCCACTGAGCTAACTGCGGCCAAGTGGAATATGAAGTCAGAGCTTCGCGCGGCCTCGCCGAGTGCGGAAGTGTCCTCGACCCTGCCCACGACAACATCGGCGATATTTGTCGGGATGTTCGCAAAGTAGCCGGATGAGAAGTCATCGTAGATGACCGTATCGACACCTGATGAGGCGAGAGCTTCAGCTAGATGAGAGCCGATAAAGCCGGCACCTCCAACGACCAAGGCGCGAGCTCCAGACAGCAAGTGATTTGCTGCGGCGGCGGGAGTTGTAGGCATCAAGTACTAAAACGGATCTATTGCTGTGCCGCTCTGCGCGGCTTGTCCTTCTCTATGTGGCGGGTAACGATAGCCTAGTCGTTGCCTTCGCGGATCAGGACTCTTCCCTGCAGGACATACAAGTCACCTAAGTGTGGACAGGTGGCGGTCGCGTGCCCTTCTAACGGCATGTCCAACCGCTCACCGAAAGCGCTCATCCATCCAATCTGTCGAGCTGGTACGCCGACCATGAGAGCGTAATCGGGAACGTCTTCCACGACAACCGCACCAGCCCCCACAAACGCGAACTGCCCGATGGTGATGCCGCATACGACTGTGCAGTTGGCACCAAGCGTTGCCCCGCGCTTGACCGTAGTGTCGCGAAATTCCGATTTGCGTGATATCAAAGCGCGCGGATTGTAGACGTTGGTGAAAACCATGCTGGGTCCGCAGAACACGCCCTCTTCGAGAATGACGTTGTCGTAAACAGAGACGTTATTCTGAATTTTGCATTTATCTCCAATCACAGCACGATTGCCTACAAACGTGTTCTGACCGAGTGAAACGTCGCGGCCGATACGCGCTCCGCTACAAACGTGCGCGAAGTGCCAAACGCGAGACCCGTCGCCAATTTGAGCGCCATCGTCAACAACGGCGCTGGAGTGAATACTACAACTCATGTCGGATCCTTTGTACGAACGGATGTGCCTCTCCTGCGCGCGGCCGCGCCAGGGCGGATCTGATGGAAGCGACTGTTTCAATGGCCTCGCGACTGGCGTCCAATCGGTAGCCCCGACCAGAAAGGATTTCCTCGTAGCTTCGGGTGTGTAGGTCAGCGAACCCTTCCGAAAACTCAAGCTCTTGGTTGTCCACCACGATTGATCGATACGTCCTCACGTTTCGCGCGCGAGGCTCGGGTGGAACGTCGGAGACATCAAGCGAGAGATACCATCGGACCCGTGCATGCGCGAGCTCCAGATAACCCGCGGACTTGGTGGGCTCCGACAAGTGGACGACTTGTCTTTGCAAGGGGCCGAAAAGAAAGTGCAGCATATCGAAGAAGTGTACGCCAATGTTCGTCGCAATGCCGCCCGACTTGCGTTCGTCGCCCTTCCAACTCTGGTGATACCACCGACCGCGTGATGTTATGTAGGTGAGATCCACGTCGAATTTCTTGTTCGGCGACGCGGCGACGCGTTCGCGCAGCACGGTCACGGCAGGATGAAGCCGGAGTTGCAGGATAGTGAACACATTGCGACCCGTGTCCCGTTGGATCTCTTCAAGTCCATCAACGTTCCAGGGATTGAGAACCAGCGGCTTCTCGCAGATCGCGTGTGCGCCGGTTCTGAGCGCAAAGCGGACATGAGAGTCATGAAGATAGTTGGGAGAGCAAATCGACACATAGTCTACCTGATCGCCCAGTTGACGTCGACGCAATTTGTCCAGATGTCTATCGAAGCGCTCGAACTCGGTAAAAAAATGAGCGTCCGGGAAGAAGCTATCTATTACCCCCACCGAGTCACTGGGATCCAGCGCGGCGACTAGCATGTTGTTTGTATCTTTGATCGCCTGCATGTGGCGCGGTGCGATATAACCCGCCGCGCCGATTAATGCGAAATTAGCCATGTGCGCGCTCCGATTGCCTTGGGAGTGAGGTAGCAAGCGACATCTTCAACTCGGCCGAAGCGAGCGCACGCTAGTTGTCGGTCGGCATGCAGCAGTCGTGGCGCACCCATAAGAGCAACACCGCGTGTCTTCAGAAGTTCGATCGCGACGGCCATGTTCTGAGATGCGAACGACATGATCCAGTTGCGTACGCAGAACGCGCGCCGTGTTTGGCGAGCGCGGCAGTGGCCAGTTGCTTGTATCAAAGCGTGTCTTTCGCGATAGGGTCGCGACGGCAGCTGCGTATCGATCGTCGAGCATCCGCTGGTGCTCATCTCTCGAAGAACGTTTCTGGGGTGATTCCGTCAGTCGGCGTGATGTTTGGCGTGCCGCAGGCGGCAGTCGTCGAATAGAAGATAATGGGATTGCCGCCTCGCTTGCGCTTCACATCAAGGGCCGCGTGCGCCCATTGCGTTAGTGATAGTAAAGGGCTCGGTCTGCCACGGACTCGCGGAACTTGAGTGAACGCCGTGAGCGGGGACCGCGACCGGGTCACCTCACGCATCGAGTCGCGCCTGATCGACGACATCGGCCTCGATGGAGGGCCTCATATTCTGAAGTCTCGCCTAGAAAGATCGTTATCGGAGACGACATTCCCGCCTGTTTCGGTAAATGCCCTGCCGCCATGTTGCCCGCGCCGCCCGTGACGAATACGGTGTTGGACAGTTAGGCCCTCACCACACTTCTCATGTCGGCGGCTGCACGTGAACAAGCGTTGCGGGTGTCGATGACCAGCTTGGCGGCTACGGTTAGTTCCGCATAGTCGATTTGATCATGGTCGGTGGTGATCAAAATGGCATCGTAGCGCGCGATATCGTGAACGTCCCACTGGATGCTCAAGCGACCGCTGAGGCTGGGATGTTCGCGTGTCTCGTTTATATGGGTAACCAGCGGGTCATAGAATGAGGTCTCCGCCCCGCGCGCTTCGATCAACTCTATCAATCTGAGCGCGGGGCTCTCGCGGATGTCGTCAACATTTTTCTTATAGGCCACGCCCACAATGAGGATCTGAGCGCCTTTGAGGCCGCGACCCTGTTGCCGGTCGAGCGCCTCGGCCAACACCCGAACAACATGCTCGGGCATCGCTTCATTGATCTGTCCGGCGAGTTCGATAAAGCGGGTGTGTTGGCCGTATTCGCGCGCTTTCCAGGTGAGATAAAACGGATCGATCGGGATGCAGTGGCCGCCGAGACCTGGTCCTGGATAAAACGGCATATAGCCGAATGGCTTCGTCTTCGCGGCGTCGATCACTTCCCAGATGTCGATGCCCATGGCGGCGTAGACGACCTTCAGTTCGTTCACGAGCGCGATGTTGACGGCGCGAAAGATGTTCTCTGTGAGTTTGACGGCTTCCGCCGTCGCCGCCGACGACACCGGCACGGTTTTTGGCACGAATGTGCTGTAAAGCGCGTCCGCGATAGTGCGCGAGTGCGCATCGTCAGCGCCGATTACTTTCGGGATCTTGGCGGTCGAGAAATCGAGATTGCCGGGGTCTTCGCGCTCGGGCGAATATGCGAGGAAGAAGTCAACGCCGGCTTTCAGCCCGCCGCGCTCAAGGATCGGCTGCATCACTTCTTTGGTCGTGCCGGGATAGGTGGTCGATTCCAGAATGACGATTTGTCCGGGGCGGAGGTGCTTGGCGATCGCTTCCGTCGTGGCGACGACATAGCTCAAATCCGGCTCGTGATGCTTGGTCAGCGGCGTCGGCACGCAAATTAGAAGCGCGTCCGGTTCGCCAAGCCGCTTCATGTCGGCGGTGGCTTCGATGAGCTTCTGTTTGCGGAGGTTTGCGACCCGCTCGCTGGTAATGTGTTTGATGTAGCTTTGGCCGGCATTGAGTTTCTTTGCTTTCGCCGGATCGAGATCGAAGCCCAGGACCTTGATGCCGGCGCCGCCGAAGGCGACTGCAAGCGGCAGACCGACATAGCCCATGCCGATAATGCCAACGACGATGTCTTTGGCGGCGATACGCTCGAGCAAGCTCTGAGGGCTCGAGTCGCGCGCAGCTGGAGCTTTCGCCGCGGGAGGCTTCGCCGCTTGCGGCGCGCGTCGCGTCTTGTTTGGCAGCCGTGGCGTTGGCGCTGGCGCGGTGCGGCGGCTCTTCGCGGGGTGTGGCGCTGGCTTCTGTGATGGTGCGCGGCGGATTTTGTTATCAGGCATGGTGATGAGCTATGCTGGTGTTCGATGGATTGGTGTGTGCGCGAGTGCGGCGAGCCCGCACGGTTACGCCTTGGTGACGGCCGGTTTTCCGATGAGAGGCGCAACCAGGTTTCGATGCGCGATAAAGCCGATTGTCGCGCATGCAGGAAAAGTGGAAGCCGGTGTTCCGTCCGCATGCGCGGAAGAGCGCGTGATCGCGCGCGCTTCGGTCTGGCCTCGCCAGCTCCGTGAGGGAAAGATATTGGTCTTTTCCATGCTACCGCACGGCGGGTGAAACGAGGTTCACACGCCTTATATTCAGGTGAGGCGGCCGCGCCGGTGGCGCGAACTTAAAGCCCTATGGCGCCACTAACGTCATGTGTGGCGGGGTTGGCGGCTTGGTCCGCCACGCGTGTTTCTCAATGCCCATGCCGCCGGCGTCGGTGATGACGATATGGTCGCCTCGCAAGGTCGCGACGTCGCCGCTTTGCAGCGGCGTGATTTCACTGTCGGCGGGACGCAGGCGGCGATCGCTGATCGCGTAGATGGCGTCGGCGGTGAAGCCCACGAACGCGTCGGCGTTCTTTGCGGCGACATAAATACTAGCCTCGCCGGCGGCGACGGTGGCGGCGAACGCGAAACTGCCTTGCAACCGCTGCAAGGCAGTGCGCGCCGCCTCAAGCGGGGGTCTTCCCTTGCGCAGATGAAATTCAATCAGCCGCGACACCACAGCCGCGCCATCATCATCGGCGTTCACCCAGCCGCTTGCGGACATGTGCTTTTGAAGCGGGCGCAGATTGCTGACCCGGCCGGTCAGCACAATGGCGACGCGGTGGGGCGACCGCGGCGGGCGGGCGCCGCGGTCGGGCGCCGAAGTCTCCGCCAGCGCCGTGGCGGCGGCGAGCGGTGTCAGCGCCAATTGTTGGCAGAGCGCGCCAATCGAGTGGCCGCGCCAATCATTGAGCGCGCCCTCGGCGACGCAGAGCAGCCGCGCCCGATCATGCAGGGGCGCCGCCGACAAAAGCGCGCATGCGCGCGCGGCGGCGGCGCCATTTGCTGAGACGGCGGCGGCGAACGTGTTCATGGGCGGGGCGCCGTGAAGCGGGGACGCCGCGCGCGCCGGCGCTGCGCCGTCGCGCAAACATCATAGAGAGTGGTGCTCAAGTGGCGCGCCACGTCATTCGTCCCCTAACCCGGGGCTGACGCTAATATTATTGCGTTGCGGCGCCAAGATTATTGCGCACTAACATTGTCGAGGCGCGAAGTTTTTGGGTGGTTTGTGGTCAGTCGCGCCCCGGCGGCCACAGGGCTGTGGCCAATGCGGCTGCACGGTTGTGATGTAGCGCACATCAACGCAACAGCGACGCGAGCCCCGTCCGCCGAACTCGCTTCAGTCACCGGCAGGCGGGGTAAAGCGGCGGCCCAAGGCGCGGGCGTCGAGATCGCGCAGCGCACGCATGCTGACGATGGTGATGAGGCGGCGGCGGAGTTCGATCACGCCATCATCAGCAAGCGCGCGCAGATGCCGGCTGACAGCTTCGCGCGTGGCGCCGACGAGATCGGCGAGCGCGGCATGCGTCGGCGACGGCGAAAGCGTGCGCCGATCGGTTGTGGCCGCGGCTTGTTCGCCGCGGCGCAGCAGCTCCGATAGCAGTCGCACGCGCACGGAGGAGGCGGCGAATTCATAGATACGCGCGCCATAAAGCAGCGTCAGATGCGCAAAAGCGCGATTGAGATTGGCGGCGAACGGCAGCGAGTTTCGCGCCAGATCATGAAAAACAGGCCTCGGCAGGCCCAGCAACAGGCCGCCGCGATCGGCGGCCAAACGATGGACGTCGCCGAAGCCCAAGCCCTCTACGGCCATGGCGTAACCGAAGCCGTGCGGCGGCCGGACCGGATAAAGCGTGATCGTCTCTCCGCCTGGGGTTGCGGCGCAAAGCCGGTAGGCGCCGCTCCAGGCGAATCCCACCATGTCCTTGAAGTCTCGATCGAGCCTCAGGATCGCGCGCGATCGGACGCGGCGTTGCACGATGGCCGCAAACGCCGCTTCAAGATGTTCTGGCGCGACACTGCGAAACATCCGCAATTGCAACAGGTCTTCTGGCCGCTTCGGTCCCCCGCCGGGCAAGTCCTGATTTTTGGGGCGAGGGGGAGGCACGTGAGTTCGCTTAAGGGTTGAGAACAAAAGGAGCCGCAGCGAGTCGGCAAAGATTAGAATTAGAGGAAATTAGGTAGTCCCATAAGCCTTTGTGGCGCGTGGGGAAGGTTGGCGCGTTATTCGCGCGTCAAGGCCGCAAACGCTCAGTTATTGAGCAGCACCGAGCCGTCCTCGGAGCGTTGTGCGCTAAGGCCAAGGTTGGCTTCCACCAGCGTCAGGAAGGCGTCCGCGTCGCGTCCATCGATGTATCCGCCAACGCGTAAGTCGGCGATCGCCGTGCTGGCGAAGCGAAAGCGGACCCCGGTTTGGGCTTCCACGTCGGCTGCGGCCTCAGCAAGGGTTTCGCCGTCGAACGCCAGCATGTGATCGCGCCAAGCCAAGCGTCGCGCCGCGTTCTCAGGCGGCAGCGTTTCTAGACGAGCGCCGCCATTGTGAAGTCTTGCTTCGTTTCCGGCGATGAGCGGGGCGCTCACTGAGCGCGCTTCGATGCTGCCGCTGATCACGCTGACGCGCACGACACCGTCCAGCGCCTTCACTAAATATGCTCCCGGCGAGGCGGCCTTGATCGGTCCGAATTGGGTGTTGATCCGGAAGGGGCGTTCATCGGTGACGACGGTAAAGAGCGCCTCGCCATGCTGGAGTGTCACGTTGCGAGCCCGCTCCGTATAAGCGGCTGCAACAGAGGTCAGCGCATTGAGTTCGATCTCGGAGCCATCCTGCAGCGTCGCTCGTTCGCGCCCGCCAACAGGGGTATGGTACGTCGCAGCGAATGTAGTGGCGGGCGTTGCGATAGAGATGCCGACAGCGCCAGCCGCGACGAGACCCGCGCCCGCGCCGCCGGCAAGCAACAGACGGCGGCGGGAAGGAGATCTGGCGCGATCTGTGGCAAGTGCTGGGGCGACTTCCAGCCCCAGAAGCTTTAAGCCATCGAGTTGATCCCAGCTGCGGCTGACGGCGTCATAAGCGGATCGGTTTTCCGGCGATGCGTCTAGCCAAGCGCGAAAACGCTGGTGATCTTCGAGCGTCACGTCCGAGGCTTCGAGCCGCGCAATCCAGCGGCTCGCTTCCAGCTCGGCGCCGGTCAGTCGACGCTCACTCATCCGCCCCCGATCCGTTCTTGCTCAGTCCTCAGCGCGGAAGGCGCTCAGGTAGTCATGGCAATGGGCAATGGCGTCGGCGATGTAGCGTTCGACCGTGCGGTGCGAGACGCCGAGCCGAGCGCCAATCTCTTTATGCGACAATCCCTCGATCTTGAACAGAATGAGGGCGACGCGCTGGCGCTCAGGCAACAATTCCAGGATCGCCCGGAGCCGTTCGGCTTCCTCTGCGCGAACCACAACATCTTCAGGAGAGGGACCATCGCAAGGCCGCTCCAAAGCAGCGATATCGCCAACGGCATCGGTGGCGGCGATCTTCTGCCGCTTCAGTTCATTGAGGGCGATATTGTGCGCTGTCCGGAAGAGCCAGGCGCGCGGCGCCTCAATGGTTCCAGGCTTTGCCGCAGCCAAACGAGCGAAAGCATCTTGCGCGACGTCATCGGCGGAAATCGAAGGCCCGAAGCGCGACAGATAGCGCCGCAGGCCGGGGGCCATCTCCTGGAAGAGCCGGACAAGGTCTTGATGGCTCATGAGGCTGCCGCTTTCTGAAGCGCTTGCAGCCTTTCAACCAATCGAGCCAATTCCGAGAGGTGGAAGGCCTCAATGGGTCCCGGCCAATCTACCGCCGGCTGATCGGAGCAGATCACCGCAGCCCATGCAAAGTCACCCTCCGAGACCATCGTTTCGAGAGCGGAGCAATCGTCGGCGTTCACCTTTTGAACGCAGCGGAGCACAATCAGGCGAGTGTCGGCGAACTTGATCGCTATGTCGGTGGCGCGACGCGACTCCTGCACTGACGCAACTTCCTTGGCGCCCACCCTTTCAATCGCTGCGGCGACTATGTTCCGGCAAAGCGGGAGATGTTCGCTAAGGAGCTCATGCGCTTGCTGCACGATCGATCAGCCTTCGGGTTTAGATTGTAGAGTATACTCCGTGGTGAAATGCACCTCAAGGCTGTGGCGTCAGGGGCATGTCCCTGCGCGATGTTTTTGCCCGTAATCTCCGTAGATACCGGCTTGCGGCGCAGCTTTCGCAAGAGGCGCTTGCTCATGAGGCAGGCGTGGATCGGACGTACATCAGTGCGCTGGAGCGCAGCGTCTACAGCGCGAGCATAGACATGATTGAGAGGCTAGCGTCGGTTCTAGAGATAGACCCGCATCTTCTATTGGAGCGGGGAGGGCGCGTGAAGCGCTGAGGTCCGCTTCGAGGCATATTGCCAAGTTGACGTTCACGCGATCGCACGAGTTGGTGGACGCTGGTCTAGCTTAGGCCAGCACGCTTTTTGAGGCGATCGCCATGGGCGCGCGGTCGAAGGAGAGGAAGCTCGGCGCGACGTCGGTGTCGAAGGCGCCTGCCTTGCCGGCGATTTCCTGGGCGATCAGTGAGCCGATGGCGGGCGCCAGTTTGAAGCCGTGGCCGCTGCAGCCATTGGCGACATAGAAGCCGCGCACAGCTGTCTTACCAACCACTGGATGCACGTCAGACGCGTTGATGGTGTAGAGCCCGCTATAGCCGCGCACCTTGCCGCGAATGCTAAACGCGGGGATCCTGTGCTGGAGCGCGTGCAGCTTCGTTTGCGCGAAATCGTCCTCGACGAAGCGCGCATATTCGTCTGGCCGCTCAATCACCTCGCGCTCATCCTCTTCGAGTATCGAACCGACGATGACTTCTTGGCCGCGGCTCTGCGAGCGGAAATATATCCCGCTCAACGGATCGACAGCGACGGGAATGTCGCCGACGACGTCAGTCGGGCGATCCACATGCACGACCTGAATTCGCGTAGGCTTTAGAGGCCATGGGCAATCAAGGCCGACATGCGCGAAAATTTCATTGCACCACGGACCCGCCGCGTTGACGACGTGCTCGCACCCAACGCGCTCGCCATTGGCTAAGCTTACGCCGAGCACAGCGCCGCCATGTGTCCTGATCCCGGCGACGCCAGCGCGGAAGCGCACGTCTACACCGAGCGCGCGCAGCGCCGTCAATAGATCTTGCAGTGCATCGACGGGGTCCATGTAGCCGCCGTCCAACTCAAGCAGATGAAGCCCGCCGGCGCCGCAGGCGTGAGCATCGCCGTTCTCAAGATCGGGCGGGATCGTGCAGGGGTTCAGTGCTGGAAAGCGCTCACGCAATTGCTGGTCATCCAGCACAGCGGCGCGAATGCCGTGAGCAGCGAGGCGCTCAGCCTCTTGCGCTGGCCAATCCGGGCGGCCGTCGGCGAACCACAGCACGCCGTGGCGGTGGAATTGCGCAAGCGGCGCTTTGAGCCCCACGAATTCGGACCAATTCTGATACGCAGCGATGCCGTCTCGCGCGAGGTTCACGGTGTCGGGGCGTGTGTATTTGAATCGGCACACGGCCGACGACGCCCCGGTGGAGCCTTCGCCTGGCCCGGCGCCCTTGTCGAGCACGAGTATCTTGGCGTGCGTGCGGCGTGCGAGTTGCAGCGCCGTGCACAGGCCGATGATCCCCGCGCCGACGATCACGATGTCGGCTGAACTGCTCATGCAATGAACCTTGTGTGCGCGATCAGCGCTTGGCGTTGGCGACGGCCGTTTCGAGGTTCGTCACCAGCATGTCGATATTGCCCTTGGCCATCGCGCCAAGGGCTTCGATGTCGGAGCCTTCGAAGTGCGCCTCATAATCCAGTACGGTCTTGGCGCCGTCCGGGATGAATTTCATGAAGCCCTTGTAGCTCGTCGCCGGCAGCGGTCCGAAATCGACCACTTCATAATTCATATGCATCTTCGCGTTGTCGATCAGCGTGATCTTTTCGGCCACCACGCCGCCGCCTAGCGCCGGCGTCAGATGCAGCGTGCGCAGCGGTACGCCGTCGCGCGTGGTGATCTCGACGCGATCGGCCATGCCGGTGGCGACATCCATGTTGCCTAGATCCTTGATTGCGGCCCAGACGGCGTCGGCGGGTGCGGCGATGGTGGTTCTTGTGGTGTAGCAGCCTGACATGGGATCGCTCACTTGATGAATTCGGCCGAAGGATGGGCGCGGGGGAACGTTTTCATCATGCGCAGATAACGCGCGAGGGTTTTGTCGCTGCGGGTGAGCACGCCAGGCTTGAACTTCATCGTCAGCATGTTGTGCACGTCTTCGCTTACGACCTTGGTTTCGAGATCAATCACGAATTCCAGCCATGCATCGATCTCTTCGAGCGTGCCCATATCCTTGCGGGCGCATACGACCATGTAAAGCGTCGAAACTGACGGCCGCGGAAGGCCAAAGGGCGACATGAAGCCGAACCATTTTTCTCCGAACTGGCTGGACTGCCAATACAGAGTCGGGCCGAAAATGCCGATTTCGTTCGTAAGCTTGTCTCCGTTTGAATAGATGCCCGTGAACTTGTATTTGAGCGAGTGATCAGTCCACTCGACGGCGTCGTGTCGATCTTCACCCTCGATATTGATGCCGTGCAGTGTCTTAATGTGCTGCATGTCTGGCGTGTTGGCGCAGATGATCCAGGGGTCGACAGGAAGGTCAGGTAGAACGCGTACTTTGAACACGAGCTCGTCGTCCGGGAACGGCATGTCCGGCAGATCGTAATGCGGCGTCTCGCCATTGTAGGCCCAGACGAGGCCCCAGCGTTCTTGGGTCGGAAAGCAAAAGAGCTTGGCAGCCTCCGGCGCTGGATCGCCGATCGCCGTTGAACGGCAGCGGCCGTCCGCGCCATACTTCCAATGGTGGAAGATGCAGCGAATTTGCCCGTCGACCATGTGGCCCGCCGCCAAGTCCGCGCCCATGTGCGGGCAATAGGCCGAAAGCACCTGGGCACGGCCGTGCTCGTCGCGCACGACAATCACACGCCCATCGAGGAAGTCGAAGCCGCGCACGTTGGTGTTGGTCGCCGCACTCGAAAGGCAGATCGGGTACCATGCCTGCGTGAACAGGCCGTCCTGGCCCTCAGCGGGAATATCGTGGCTGATATGGCGCCGTGGCGGATTGGCGATGCCCGCGCCCCATTGATCGTCGGCCATGCAAAGTCTCCGGATCGGCGCGAGGAGTGCGCCGGCTCGGATCAAAGTCCGCCCAGAACGTGTCCACTCCAACCTATCCGAAGGGGTAGGTGGTGCGATCTTCCGGACAGGTGCGCTGCCGTTCGTTCTGCTAGCTGGCGCTTACGGGCTTCCTCAGATGCTTTGCCAGCAAACCGGAGGCGCGCGCATGGCTCACAAGATTGTTTTTATCCTCACCTCGCACAGCGAACTCGGCAGCACTGGCTTCAAAACCGGCTCCTGGCTGGAAGAACTCGCGCAGCCCTATTACGCATTCAAGGAGGCGGGCTGCGAAGTCGCGATGGCGTCGATTAAGGGCGGCGCTGCGCCACTCGATCCGATGAGCTTTGGCGAGGGCTGGATCTCACCCGTCGGCCAACGCTTCATGGCTGACGCCAAAGCGCAAGGTGCGCTCGCGAGCACGAAAGCGATCAAGGACGTTGCGGCAGCGGACTTCGATGCGTGCTTCGTTGTCGGCGGTGTCGGCGGCGCATGGGATTTTCCCGGCAATGCGGCACTTCTCGCGTTCCTCGATGATCTAGCGGCACGCAGCGCAATCATCGGCGCGGTATGCCACGGCGCGGTTGCGCTGGCCGATGTGAAAACACCCGAAGGCCTAGCGCTGGTGCGGGGTCGTAACGTGACCTCTGTCAGCAACGCAGAAGAGGTAGCGGTTGGTTTCGACAAGATCGTGCCGATTTTGCCGGAAGAAGCGCTGAAGCGGGCATGCGGGTATTACAGCGCAGCGGCGCCCTTTGCCGCGCATGTCGTGCAATCCGACTTCGTGTTTACCGGACAGAATCCAGCGTCGGCGCTGCCCTTGGCGCAAGCGATGCTGCGCAAGCTCGACGCCAATGCTGACTTAAAGGCGAAAGTGGCGTAGCGCGGTGCGCGCGCGTGTGGCGCGAACGCACGCGCGTAAGCTCATGCCGTACGCGAGCATTGGCGCATGCGACACCTATCCCACTGGGCAGCTATGAATTCGACGGTGCCACCGGGAAGCTGTGTCAGGCTATAATGACTCTACGGGGGTTGCAGCATGTCCAAGCGCGAGAAAGCCACGGCCGCGACGATGCGGAATTTGTTGTTCAGCGCTACGTCGCTGGTTTCTCTTGGTTGGACGGGCGCCGCTCTGGCGCAAACCTCGCCGACGGCGGATGCCGATGATGGCGGCGTCGAGGAATTGGTTGTCACCGCGCGCTCGCGCGCTGAGCGCTTGGTTGACGTTCCGGACGCTATCACCGCTTTCTCCGCCGAACACATCGAGCGTGCAGGCGTGAACGAACTCAACGATTTCGTGCGCCTGACGCCAAGTATGGCGCTGGTCGAAGCCAGTCAGTCACCAGGCATCGCGCTGATCAACATCCGCGGCGTCGGTCAGCAATACCAGGGCGAAGCGCCGGTCGCCGTCGTAGTCGATGGTGTGCAGGTAATCAGTGTCAGCGCTATCAACCAAGGGCTGGTGGATGTCGAGCGCATCGAGGTGCTTCGCGGTCCGCAAGGCGCACTCTACGGCCGTAACGCCATCGGCGGCGCGATCAATATTGTGACCCGCGAGCCGACCGATGAGTTCGAAGGCGGCGTCACTGTTGGTTACGCTAATGGTGAGGACGAGATGATCGAGGGCGTGCTCTCAGGCCCGCTTGGCTCCGATCGTCTGCTCTTCCGCGTCGCCGGGCACTACAACGATTTCAACGGTACGATCACCAATCCGTTTACGGGTGGGGAAACCAACGCGCTGACGAATTCGTACGGCCGCATGCGCCTGCTTGCGCGCCCAACGGATAGCCTCACGCTCGATTTCCGCGCCGCGCACGATACGACGGAGAATGCCGGGTACAACGGTTCGATCCTTCCGAACGGCGACACGGACGATTTCTCGCTGCCGCCGGTGTCCGGCCGCGAGGGCTGGGGGCGTTTGGAAGTGGACGAAGTCTCATTCAAAGCCTCGCTCGATACCGGCCTCGGCGAACTCAGCGCCACGACCGGCTACGTCCAATCCTCGGATGAATCAAGCTACGACCTCGATATGTCGCCGGTTGACGTGCTTGAGCTCAATTTGCAAAGCACCGAGATTGAGGCGTTGAGCCAAGAAGTTCGCTTGACGTCGTCCGATGATGGGCGGTTCCGCTACACGGCGGGCCTTTTCTATGTCGCAACAGAGCGTAATCGTTTCACGGACGTCGAAGTTGTGCCTTTCGCGTTAAATTTGCTCGCTGACGCAACAGATGACAACGCTGCGTGGGCCGCATTCGCGCAGCTGAACTATGACATTACCGATCGCCTCGAACTCACGCTTGCCGGCCGTTACGACGAAGACGAGCGCGAGCAGACCAACAATTTGTCGGCGCCGGGCGATCCCGATCGCGTGGTGAGCCACACCTTCACCATGTTCCAGCCGAAGCTGTCGCTGGCCTACACGTTGGCGCCCGACCTGACGCTCTACGCCACGGCTGCGCAGGGCTTCCGCAGCGGCGGGTTCAATACGCCAGGCCCGGTGTTCGACCGCATCTACGAATCCGAAGAGACCACCAACTACGAAGTTGGCCTGAAATCCTATCTCTTTGATGGGCGTCTCTTGCTGAATGTCGCCGCGTATTCGATCCTCTACGAGAACCAGCAAGTGCAATTGCTCGATCTCGGCACCGGGCAGCAGGGCATGGTCAATATTCCGGAGACAGAGAGCGTCGGCTTCGAAGTCGAGTTCTCCGCTCGCCTCACCTCTTCGCTGACATTGAGCGGCGGCGTCGGGTATCTCGACAGCGAGATCAAGGACTTTCCGGCCCTCTCCATTGTCGAAGGCAATCGCCCGCCATTCTCGCCGGAACTCACCTACAACCTCGCGCTCGATTACACGCGCCCAGTCACGGATGCATGGGACCTGCAATTGCGCGCAGCACTAACCGGCCAATCGGGGCTGTACTATGAGTATTACAGCCGCGAGGCCAACGGTGCGTTGCCGTACTACCTCGACAATCAGCCAGCCTATTCGCTGGTCGATCTGCGCGCCGCTCTGCGTAGCGAGTCGTGGACACTTACGGCTTTCCTCGATAACGCCTTCGACGAAGAATACTATGCCGACGCTTCAAGTCGCATAATCACCTCGTACGCTGAAGTTGGCGTGCGTGGCCGCACACAGCGTTACGGCGTGCAGCTTGGCTATCGCTTCTAATCAGGAGCCAGCGTGGTCTCCCAGAAATCGCGCCGGCTAGTCTGCACCACTCAAGCGCATCAGGGCCTGCACGCGATTGCGGGCCCTGAGTTTTTTGTAGATGTTACGCATGTGAAATTTGATCGTGGTCTCGGTCACGCCCAGTTCGTAAGCGATCTGCTTGTTCACCAAGCCCTTGGCGACGAGTTTCATCAATTCCTGTTCGCGTGGGGTCAGCGGTGAGCCCTGGCGCGCCGCGGCGACAGCGCCGGTCTCGCACGCGTGTTGCTGACCGCATTCGTAACAATCATCAGCGCAATCCGGCATCGGATCGATTTCGCCGGTTGCGATCATGTCGAGGAAACGCGCGGCGAGCTTGCTTAGGCGAAGAATATCACGCTCGACCGCAAACGCCTGCAGGCGCTCAGCTAGCGCGCTAGCTCGCGCCAGATCGCCTTGCGCTAGGGCTAGACGCGCGGCATTGACCCAGCCCTCCGTCACCTCGCGCCAAGTTAGAGGCTCGGCGCCAAGCGGCGGGCGCTGAAGATCAAACAGATCAAGTCGCAGCGCGTCGGACATGGCGGCATCCAGGTCGCCCATCGCCGTCAGCAGCCGCACGCGCTCACTGCGCAGCGACCAGAGCAGGCGTGTTGCGCCCCGCGCTGACGCTTCACCAAGTCCACGATCCAAGGCGCGGGCCGCGCCAACCAGATCGCCGCGCCGCATCGCTTGGCGGCTCGCCAGCACGGTGCACATCCACAAAGCATCCGCCCACCCTTCGCCTGCGCAGGTCGCCTCAAACGACGCCGCAACGTCCTCGGCGCGCAAGTCGGCGCCGTGCTCGGACTCAATCCAGGCCGCCCACACCCAAACCAGGTTCATCAGGCGCGGATCGTCCGGGAAGAAGAGCTTGGTCGCTTGCGCGGCCTCGCTTACATGCAGCCGCGCGCGCTCGATGTCGTCCAGGTAGAAGAGAATGTGCGCCGCGTGCAAATGGACGAACACGCCCGCATAAGCCGCATCGGCGAATTCAAGATCGTCGCGCGAAAGCATGGCCCATTGCAGCGCGTCCTGGAGACGCCCGTCGCGCAACGCTTCCCAGCACAAATAGCAACGCGCCAGCCCGCGCGGCGCTAAATCGGAGACGTTGTCTGTCATCGCCAGGTCGCGGCAGACCTCGACCAGTTCCGGCAGTGGCGCGATATCGGCGTAAGCGTCGATGAACGCATTGATCAGCGTCATCTCAGGATCGGTGCGGGGATCGACGACTTCGGCTTTGACCAAATCGCTATAGCGGCTCGGCGCCTCCTGCGCCAAGGTTAGCGCGCGCGCCTGCGTGATGATCGGCTCATGCGTCTCGATATCGCTCAGGCTGCTCAAGCTTAGGCGCAGTTCGCGCACGCCCACACGCGCGCTGAATGCGGCTGAACCGGCTTTTGACATGCAAGCGGCGGCCAAACAGTGATCATTCGCGGCGATCGCGTGGAGCGCCGCATAGGGCGCGTGCCCGCGCTTGGCGAACCAAGCGGCGGCGCGACTATGCAGCCGGCGAAGCTCGTCTTCCTCGATCCATTCAAGCTCCGGCGCGAGTGCTGAGCGCAAGCCCGGATCGACATGATAGATGCCGCCCGCGCCATGCCGGATCACCAGACCGCGCTCGCGATAGAGCTCAGCGACGAGCCCACCCGCCGGCGCGCCAACGATTTCGCTCGCTAGCGGGATGTTGAAGAACTCGACCGCCGCAAGGCGAACCAGTGCGTTCCAGAGCGCCGGGCTCAGATCGTGCCGGAGCTGCTCGCGATAATAATCCTGCAGCGTGCCGCGCCAGCTGCGCAGGTACAGCGGCGGCCGCTCCAACATCGGTTCGCGCAGCGCGGCAAGTGCGTGACAGGCCACCACCGGCGCGCCGCCTGTCTCTCGCATCAGCCGGTCGATATAGACGGCCGACACGTGTTCGCCCGCGAGCGCCATCAGTTCATCGGTGTCGAGCGCCAGATCGCGCGCCGTGATGGTGTCGACGTCGCCTTGAGCTCGAGTGAGCGCCAGCGGCGCGTCGGGCGCGACGCGGCTGGCGACGATGAGGCGCGATGCGCCCACGCGCACCCAAGCGTCAATCAGCGCCGCGCTCGGCGCACCCGCGACGATCTCGTAACCATCCACAATTACGCAGGCATCGGCGTTGGCGAGTTTCGGCCAATCGAGCAGGCGGCGGATCGCAAGCGCGGGCTCGTTCGTCGCGGCCGCGACCGCGTCATGGCGCACATCGTCAGGTGCGGGGCCAAGTATTGTTTCCAGCGCACGCACCAGGCCATTGAGCAGGAGGCCCGGATCGGTGTCGGCGCGATCGAGCGTCAGCCAAGCGATCGGCTCGCCCTGAGCGCGGCAGGCTTGAAAGTGCTGCGCCAGCAAAATGGACTTTCCGCTGCCCGTTGGGCCGACGAGCGAGATCAGGCGCTTTTGCCGCGCGCGCTGCAGGCGATCCAACAATCGCGCGCGCGTCACCCGATCGCGCTGCGTCCACGGTTTTGGCTCCAGCTTGGAGCGCGGAGTCGCATCGCCATGCCTGGCGCGTGGACGCGCAAGCGCCGCCGCGCCGCTTTCTACAAAGTCCCCCACTTCGCTCATCGGCGTTCGCTTTCGTGCTGGTTAGGCGACCTTTCGGTTCATTAGCGGCGCCATCACGCGCCGCAACGCGCCGGTGATAAAGCCGTGCATCGGTGCGGGCTTTGGCGTCGTAACTGGAAACACCAAATCGTCGGCGCCCGCGCCAAGGCGTCCCAGATCGTGCGCGACGGCTACGCCCATCGAATGACCCATGCCATTGCAACCCTGAGCGGCGTAGGCGTTCGGGCCGATCTGCAAGAGGTGCGGCACGCCATCCGGCGTTATCAGGAATTTTCCGCCCCAGAATTTTGTAAAAGGCACAGACGCCAGCGCCGGCAGCGCGCGCGCCAAGCGCGGCCGCACGATGCGCTCCGCGTCAGCTAAACTCATCTGGTCGCCCTGAAACAGCATCGACACGACCAAACAGCCACGCGCATCAATCATCGGGGCGAACACCGCCGCATCATCCAAATCCGCCATCGGCATCCCGCCCGGCATGATCTCGCGCGCGCTTGGCAGTGGATCGGTAGCAACCACGGCGGAGCACACATGGTAGCTCTCCTTCCGCAAACGCGGCACCAGCGCGCCGCCGTAAGCGCCCATGCCAGCAAGCAGTGTCGCGGCGCGCACCATGCCGCTCGGCGTCCGCAAATTCCAGAAGCCAGCCTCATGTGTCGCGCTCAGCACGGGCGAGCTGCAATGGATCGATACACCCGCGCGTTGCGCCGCGGCCGCCAGCCCGCGCGAAAAGCTCAACGGATTGAGGTAGCCCGCATGCGGAACACGCAACGCGCCCGCATATGCCGCCGTGCATACATAGCGCGCGAGGTCTTGTGCCGAGAGCAACTCGAAATGACCGCCATAAGTCGCCCACGCTTCGTGCGCCGACTTCGCTTTCGCCAACGTCTCCGGCGTGCGTGCGGCGAGCAAATAGCCGTCGAAATGCGCTTCGCATTGTACATCATGCTTGGCGATAAAGTCATTGAGGAACCCGCCGGCAGTCGCGATTGCGCGATTCATGCGCGGCCCATGTTGTGGGAAAGCGGCGGCGATCTGTGCCGGTGTTTTCTTCATGCCCCACATCATCGGTGCAACAGCGCCGGCGTTTCGGCCAGACGCGGCATACCCAGGTTCGGGAGCGGCTTCCAAAACCACTATACGCCGGCCATCGCCCGCTGCGCTCAAGGCGGCGACAAGACCAGTATAGCCCGCGCCAACGATGACGATGTCGGCATCCATATCGTCTTCGAGCTTCGGGCACGCCGGCGCGGGCTGCGCGCCCTGCGCCCAATGCACACCCGTGAGCGCTTCTGTGCCTAACGTGCGCGCATTGAGGAGGGCAGTGACGGTCATGCGCGCTCCTCACACTTGGATTTGCCAGCGTGTATTCAGCTTGTGGATCTTTACGTTGAGCGTGGTTTCGACGTCAGAGAGCGCGTCGTTGCCGTAGCAATGGCGATTGAGAAACGCTCGATAATCTTCGATCGATTTGTGATAGGCGGCGATGCCGAGATCGAAGCGTCCGATCATCTGCACTACGTAGAAGACTTCGGCGATGTCGCCGAATTGCGCCGCGACCTCATCGATGTTGGCGTTGGGGCGCACTTTCAAGAAGGTCACGGTGTTGACCGTGTAGCCGAATGCGCCGGGCATCGCCTCGGCCTGTATCGATATCACATTGTCATCGAGCAATTGGCGCACGCGGTTGCGCACCGTGCCTTCGGACACCCCAAGCAGCGTGGCGATTGTGGAGAACGCCATGCGCCCATCCGCCTGCAGCAGCAGGATGATGCGGGTCGTCAAATCCTCCGGGGCCACCGGCGGGGGTGACCGAGCCTCGGATTTCGCGCGTGGCATCGACCATTCACCTACGAAAAGCGGAGCAGAACCATCTGAACTGTACGAAAAGCTAGCTGGACGTTTGTCATCTGTCCATATTTCGTAGTTCCTCTTTTCGGAGAGGGGGAAACGATGACCCGTCGAACGTTCCATTTTCGCCGTGAAGGCGAGCAGGCCTTCGGCTACGCGCAGGCCGTGCAGAGTGGTCAGACGCTCCACGTCTCAGGCACATTGGCGCTCTCTGACGGGTTTCAGACCATTGGCGCGGGCGACATGCGCGCCCAATTGATCACGGTGTACGACGCGCTGCGCCAAACGCTCGAAGCGTTCGACGCCACTTTCGAGGACGTGGTGAAAGAAACAATCTTCGTCACCGACATGGACGCCTTCATCGAGGCCAACGACATTCGCCTAGCCATCTACGCTGGCCTCGATCTGCCCGCCGTCACCGCCGTCGAGATTCGCCGCTTGGCGTTCCCAGACAATCTCGTGGAGATAGAACTGGTTGCAATCCTCTGAGTCTCACCGCTCGATGCTTCGCATTTCCCTTGCGTAGAGCCATAGACGGATGAAGCAGAGCTGAGTGTCTGAAATACGGAAGACCCACGTCGGCTTTACGCCGCCGAGTCGCTGGTTTCCGCAGATGGGATCTAGCGCACCTTTTGGTAGTCGAAACTCACGCGCTTGGTTGAGCCATTCGCATCAATCGGTATCACCCACGAGTGGAGCGTCTCCGCGCTGGTCAGTCGATAACCCATCTCCATTGCATGCCGTGGCGGACGCTGCAGGTTGGAGAAGACGATTTCGCCTTCACGGGCCGAAGTGAGCGTCAACTCGATCGGGCCGTCGCTCTCCCAGATCTGATAGTTCGAATGAAAGTGATTATATCGCAGGGCGACGCGGTCGTTCTCGGCTGCGGCCACAATAAGTTCGATCGTCCTGACCTGGCCGTCTTCTATGAGCCGCACCATGCCTTGGGCGACGCCGGCGCTTGGCGGAAGCCAAATCTCCTCAATGACAAAGCTGTCGCCCGCCCTGCGCCAATGGCCAGCCAACAAGGTCAAAGCTGTGAGCGCGCTGGCTGGGAGGGGCGTTGCTTCCACGGACACAACCGTAGCACATTCACGCCGATTGCTGGGGTCCGTTTTCCGCCGAACAGAGCGGATGTCTGAACCCGTCCTCCCAACACTGAAGCGCTGGCGTCAATTCCACGCTCTCCTGCGCCAGCGATCAGCGCCCGAGAGGGTGGAGACGCGCGTGAAGCGCGGCGCCATCGCGAATCGACGCGCGCGCGGCCGGCGCCAGCCGGAGCGCCCCAATAGAGCGCAAGGCGTCTGGCTCAGACACTTTCCGGCGCATGTTCCGTCAAGCGCTCGAATGTGATCGCATCCTGCGAAGCGGCCCTTCGTTAGTCTTCGCGCAACAAGCTCTCGTAATCTTGTCCGCCATAGAAGATCGCAAGCACGGTCACTGCTTTCGCCGCGACCGAATAGGCAATGACGACGCGCTTACGGAAGAATGTGGTTCTCAAGCCCCGACGAATGTCGTCTCGCGCGACGCCGGCAAGCGGCATCTCGCCAAGCCGTTCGCAACGCTCGACGATCGCGCCTGTATAGGATTCAGCGACTGGCGTCGACGCGTTGGCCGCGATGTAGTCATAGAGCTGAACGAGTTGGGTCTCCGCCTCCGGCGAAAAGACCACATTTTTTGCGCGCGTCATCCGCGCTTTGAGGCGCGTTTATGGGCGCGCGCCAGGGACGCCTTCACATCAGCGGCTGAACGGGCGCGGGCCGGGTCGGCCTTCATGCTATCGTAGATGTCGCCGACTTCGCCGTTGAGCCATTGCTCGATCGCCTTGTCGCGGGCTTGCAGCGCGCGCAATCCATCGCGGATAACCTCGCTCTCGCTGGCGTATTCGCCTGACGCCACCTTGGCGGCGACTTCTTCCGCCATCGCGTTCGGGAGCGTGACGCTCAATTGCTTCGTCGATCGCATCGGCGTTTCCTCGTCGATAGGATTTAATCCTATTGGCAGCATTGTCAATGCCGATTGCCGGCCAGCTCCGTCAGCCATCTCACCCTCCGCGCCAGCGATCAGCGCCCGCCAGGGTGGAGACGCGCGCTTCATGCGCGGCTCCATCGCGCAAGCGGCGCGAGCGCGGCCGGCGCCAGCCGGGGCGCCCAAAGCGCCGCTACATGCCCAGCTCAGACACCTTCCCGCCCATCTTCGGTCAGGCGCCGCAATGCGATCGCCCCCATAAGCAAGGCGAACGCTCCGCCTAGCAAGTGAAGCCAAACGGACGAAGCCACGTCGCCGGCCAAGAGATCGATGGCGATATTGTAGCTCACCACCAAGGTGGGAACGACAAAGCACGCCGCCAACACCCACCTCACCAGGGCGGACCCAGCACTGGCGTAAGCGATCCGCGCTATCATGAAGATCATGATCGCCGTGATCAGAGCCAGGACCACAGCGCCCGCCAAACCCGCGCCAGTCTCATACGCCCATTGCCCCGCGCAGAGACCAGCAAGGCAGGGCGCCGCATAGAGCGCCCCTTTGTAGAGAAGCCAGCACAAGAGGAGAGCGAGAAAGACGAGGGTCAGGGTGAACATGGGAGGGGGGCGCTGTCATCGAGAGCCGCCGCCCCGCGCTGCGGCGTCTCCAAAGTCTTTTGACGCTTGGCCCAGCTAAACCCCGCAGCAGCTCGCGCCGCCTAGCCGAGGCAGGGTCTTTGGTAAGAGCCGCAACCCCAAGAATGGACCAACAAATTTCGCTCGAGAAAAGCCAGACGAAGGCGTTGCCGTGTGAAGAACCGCACCAAGGGCGCGACCGTCATGAGGCGTCTGAACTGCCGCCGCGCGCATTGGCGCGGGTCTCGATCTCTTTGCAGCGCTCCATCAGCGTCGCGAATGGTTCTGCGGTTTCGAGCAGGAGTCCGTCCGCGATCATAGCGGCATAGTCCTTTTCGAGCGCGGTTAGAGCCGCTCCGTCCGGGACAAGCTTCAGGCCGCCGCTGACTGCCGCCTCGTAGTTGACCTTGTCGCCCTCTGCAGTGTTCTCAGCGAAGAACATCGTCTTGTGGCGGGCGACTGCGCGCGCGAGGTCCTCATCGCCAAGAGCCCGGGCGGCGATACCCGCATCGTCAAGGCGCGCCAGATCATGCCAGTGCCGGGCGAAGCGATCACCGCGCAAGCGCTTCTGTAAGCAGAAAACGTGAATGGCTGTGGCCTTTTCCCAGAACGTGCGCTCAGCGGCCATCACGCGGGGGCGGGCGGTTGGAAACTCAAGCTCTTCGACCCAGGCAGCGGCGTCGCAGACGACATCGCGCACTTCATTGGGTTCGCCGGTCGAACGCGCGCCGAATTCCAGCATCACCTCAGCCGAGACGTAGGCGGAGGCGGGGCCGACAGCGTCGTAGGCGATGAAGATCTTGTCGCCTTCGGCCCGAGCTTTCGCCGAAATATTGTCGCTGGTCAGCGCGCCGGCGACAATCGGGAGAGCTTCATCCTTAACCCATAAAGGCAAGCGTGTGCGGATCTCGTTGGTCCACCGCCGCTCTTGGGATCTCGTCGCCGGCAGCGCATCGTCGGCGCCGCGAACAAGATCGGGCGCCAGCGGTCAATGTCTTCGGAGAAGCGTTCGATCGCTTGATAGGCCTTCGAGAGCGAAGTGCCGCCTTTGAAGACGAGGTGTTGGGCGAGTGACGAGTGAAACAGCGTCGAGAGCGCCCAGACGACCCAGACATCTTTTTCAAGAAGATGTATGGGGCGTCCGGATTTGCTGGCGGCGACTTGCAGCGCCTCGCTTTGTTCGTCGGCCGAGAGCGAGAGGAACCGATCAGCCACGCGCCAGTGCGCTCACATGCTTGGCCGCCCAAGTGGGTAGTCGGCCGCTGGCGGCGGAAATGGCGCGCCGCTCGCTTTCCGGCAAACGACGCTTCAATGCGCGCACGATCTTACCGGCTTGCTTTGGCCCGGCCCAAGCAAGCGCTCGCAACGCTGCGCCCGCCGGCCGTTCGGCAAGCGCAAGTTGCCAGGACGGCGCATGCCGGAGTTCAACCACTTGCGCGCCGAGCCGCAGTTCGCGGCTTGGGCCCGATGTGAGATAGACTTCGCGCATCGGCACTTGGGTGGTGAGACCCAACGCATTGGCGGCCGCAGCCCCGCTTGAGACGATGGTCTCTCCTTTGAGCGCCGCGAACGCCTCCACCACTTTCGAGGTTGCGGGAGGGCGCATGCCGAAGCGGCCTTTGACCGGGCGCAGATAGACCCCGCGCGCCGCGCGGATGAGACGGCCTTGGCGCACCATCCTCGAAAGGGCTTGATCGACCGCTGCCCGGCTGCCCAGATGCAATAGGGCCTTGGCGCTGATGGAAGCGCCCTCAGGCATATTTTCTGTATATTTCTCAATACGTTGATGAACGGCGCGCATGACAATCGATCCTGTTGTCAGAAACATATATCATTTTCTGACCAAGCACAACCTGCAGTTTGGTTCCTCGCCGTATTGCGCGAGTCACGAACCTGAGCGGCCGAGACGTGGACCGTCGATCCAGGCTGACGTGATGTGAGAGGATCTGATCCAGGTCTATTGACCACCGGCGCCGCCAAAGCCCGCAGCTCATCAGCGTTTGTCGAAGCCCCGGCTTCTGAGCCTTGAGCCAAACTTCTTGCGCCGCTCGTACTGGCTCATGGTCGTGCCATTGAGGCGCTTGGTCTTAGCGATAGCCTTCACGTCCCGTAGCGTCTTGATCTTGTGGCAGGGCTACCGCAGGGGCGGTCACGAAGTCCGTAGACATTCAGGCCCCGCCAAACCCCGCAGCGCCGCGTGTCGCTTTCTGGGGACCGCTGAGGCGAGGCCGAACCGTCCGTGCCGTCAGACTTAACCCCCAAGGACAAAATGTGTATAAAAACAGACGGATAATGTGAAAGTCTGCCGCTTTGGGTTTGATCTTAACACAAGAATTGCATACTAACAGTAGTACTGTTATCGAGCAGTGCAATGTTAGACGTCGACGCCCCCCTCTGGCTCAAGTGCCTCGCCGAAAAGGCCGAGGCTTATGTGCTCGACCTGTTGGGCGTGCGCCTCAACCTCGCTCGCCGCCGCGACATGGAGAACTTCCCTCGCTTTCTCACCGACCAGTTCGAGTTCGTCGAGGGCAGGCTCTTGGACACCGACCTTCTCTTCATGGCGCAATCGCCAAAGCGCCAGATGACGCCCGCCAATGTCGCACGTTTGTGGAGGGAGGCCGATAAGCGTTCGCCGATGCCGGTGGTCTTTCTCGCCGACGCGGTGAGTGGATTCAACCGCAAGCGTCTCTTGGATCAACGCACGCCTTTCCTGGTGCCGAAAAGTCAGCTCTTTCTGCCTGGCCTGTTTGTGGACCTGAGAGACAATTTCCGCGCGCCGCGTGAGCAGGCAAAGCTCGAACGCATCTCACCGGCCGCGCAGAAGATCGTGCTTGCAGCGCTCTTGGGAATGGAGGTTGAGGGCGTGTCGGCTTCAGTGCTGGCGCGGCGCATGAAGTACAGTGTGATGACGTTAAGCCGAGCCATGGATGATTTGAGCGCTGCCGGTCTCGCGGAAATCGAAGAGGTCGGCAAGCAGCGCCAGCTCGCGTTCGGCTCGCACAAGACGAAATTGTGGCGTGATGCTCTGCCTCTGCTCCGCAATCCCGTACGCAAGCGCCGGCGTCTGCGCCGACTGCACGATCACGGCCCGGGTTTGGCGGCCGGTGAAAGCGCGCTCGCCCACTTTACCATGCTGAGCGAGCCGCGGACGCCTACGGTGGCGCTCGCGGCAAGCGCGTGGCTGCGTCTTGAAAAACATTTCGGCGAGCCGGTGGATGCTTGGGATGAAAGCGGTGTGATCGTTGAGACCTGGTCCTACGACCCCGAAGGGCTTGGCGCCGATGGCTATATCGATCGCTTCTCTCTCTATCTGAGCCTGAGGGAGAACGAGGATGAACGGGTGAAGCTGGCGCTCGATGAACTAATTGAAGGAGCGTTGCGTGAAGGGGCTTGATAAATTTCAGACTCACTTTGCGACTGCACAAGAGCAATATGTATTGATCGGCGGGGCCGCCGCGCATCTGGTGCTGACCGACGCCGGCTTCGATCCTCGCGCGACCAAGGACATCGACATCGTTCTTTGCATCGAAGCGATTAGTCCGGCCTTCTACGAATTGTTGTGGCGGTTCATCGAGGATGGCGGATATTCCGCCCGCGAGCGCTCAAGCGGCGTGCGTGAATTCTATCGCTTCCACAAGCCGGGCACGGACGGCTATCCAAAGATGCTTGAGATATTCTCACGCAGGCCGGAGGGTGTGGCGCTGCCGGAGGGGGCGGTGCTGACGCCAGTTCCCGATGCGGACGATATTCTAAGTTTGTCGGCGATCATCCTTGAAGACAATTACTACAAGCTCCTGCAAACGCAGAACCGGATCGTGGACGGTGTCCGCGTCCTTGACGAGAAAGCGCTTATACCGTTCAAGGCGCGTGCGCATATCGATCTTAAGGCGCGTCACGAAGCCGGGGACGAAAAGGTCAAGGCTCAGGACATCGCCAAGCACCGCTCCGACGTTTTCCGTCTGGCGCAGTTGCTGCCCGCGAACGCCAGAATCGAGGTGCCGGATGCGGTGTCGGAAGATCTCGCCCAATTTCTTGACCTGGCGGCCGGCGCCGATGCACTCGATACGTTCGGCGTCGAAAAAGATGTGGCGATCGCCCGTTTGCGCACCGCTTACGGCACACGTTGAAGCCCGGCGCTAAGCCCAAAAAGCGCCGGAGCCGGACACATGGCGCCTCCATGGATGACCGACACCGCCAAAGCCGGCAGCTCATCGATGCTTGTCGAAGCCCCGGCCTCTGAGCCTTGAGCCAAACTTCTTGCGCCGTTGGTATTGGCTCATAACCGTCCCGTTCAGGCGCTTGGTCTTAGCGATAGCCTTCACGTCCCGTAGCGTCTTGATCTTGTGTCAGGGCTTGCACATCAGCTGATCGGGTTTGCCTGGGAAGATCGCGTTCGGTGTTGAGTGTTCGGCGATGAGATCTTCGCTGTTCTCGCACCACGGCACGCAGCACATGCCGTGTTGTTTTTTCAGCAGCCGGTCGTATTCGCGTTGGGTGAGATAAAGCCGTTGCATCGGCATTTCTCCGAGCGCCGGAGAAAGCGCCGGCGGCGCTGCCAGCGGAGCCAACCCCCGCGACGGTCTTGCTGGGCGCATGCGGGAAGAGGGCGTGCGCAAGGCCGCCGCAGGCGGCGCAGCTTGGCTTGCGCGCGCCCGACCGCATGCGATGCGATTTCGATCGCGGGGGTGGCGTTGGGGCGCAGCGTTCGTGCGCTTGCGGTGGCTGAAACGCCGATCGCGCCTTCGGGTCCACGCGCGCATAACGCGGAATAAGTCGAGATAGTGCGGAACGACGCGGCTGCTGGTCGCGCTGGCGCCAGTGTCTTCGAGCAGACGTCGCGTCAGCGATCGCCGCCCGAGAGGGGCGAGACGCGCGCTTTGGCGCGCAGGCTCGATGCGGAACGCACAAGAGCGCGGCCCGCGCCAAGCGCGGGCGACGCCCAACCCGAGCCGACCACTGGCCAATCCAAATGCCGAAGCTTCTTCCTGAAGAGACCCCGTGCCTCCGCCTCTTGAAGTGCGGTTTAAACTCCGGCGACATCTCCGCTGTCAGCATCGGAGAGCTGAGGTCCTTGGATCACACGGCGGTTAGCGCTCGCTTTGCGGTCGTTCGTAATGATTTGCCGGACGGGCTAGGATTGGCCCATTCGCGACATTCGCTGGCATCACTCTGACGCCAGATAAACCCGGATCCCGAATCCCGTGAGCGCTTCAGCGGGGAGCGCCGGCAACCCCACCGACATTGCCTCCGTGACGTCGGCTCCCCTACACGCGATTGCGCGCCGTTAGGATGGCGCCGAACAAAATCTCCACGACCGCGACACACCAAGCAAGACTAACGGGAACAGCGACCCACTCAAAGGTGGCGTTGAGTGCGAGCACGCTAATGACCATCCCAAGGACAAGGAAAAGCACCTCGCCATAGAGGGTCCGAAAAACGAAATAGTGCGCGCCAACTGCGAGTGCGGCCAGAGGCAACACCAAAGCCGGTTCATGCGGCAAAAACAGAAAAGCGGCGAAGAGGCCGCCTATCATCGCAAGAGTGCTTTCAAGCGCGATCGGCGTCAAACCATTGCCGCGCTGCGGTGCGACGCGGCGGAAGACGAAACGTGCGACCAGCAAAGAGGCCGGATAGATCAGCATGCCGCCAACAAACAGCACGGCGAAGCCAAAGGCGACGCCGCGCTCCGCCTCGGCAAGGGCCGCCGCCGACCAAATGAGCCCGGAAACTATGACGCCGGGGCCGCCACCGATGAAGCCGCGACGAACTTCTTCCTGCGCCTCCTTGAGTTCCATCTCACAACTCCCGCACGACGCTCGCAGGATGAAGTTCGAGTACGATGTCGCGGCGCGCGAGCCATACGCCGTCGGTCGTCCTTGATAGGCGGACTATGCCCGAGCCGCCGCGCGACTCTTGGCGGGAGCGATAGCGATCGTTGACCAGAAACTCGCCGTCGAACACGACATCGTCGATGTAGTAGGGGCGTCGCCCGGGCTCGCCGATCATCATATGGATATGCGCGGGCATGGTGCGCTCGGGATAGACGCCGGGCTTGATCGTGTTGAAGGTGTAGACCCCGTCAGGCCCCGTGCGCGCCCAACCCCTGTATTTTCCGTGCAGAACGCCGAGCGCGCCATTGTCGCCGT
Source organism: uncultured Caulobacteraceae bacterium (assembly GCA_937967425.1). Next base: position 4,312 of record CALBST010000375.1, on the reverse strand, counting down.
CAGCATACAGGCCCTTGTCGTTCGTGTGATGGACGTAGATGACGATGTCGTTGGCGGGGCGTCGGGTGTTGGCGTCGCGCACCGTTCCCGTGAGGATGATCCGATCGCCGTCATCGCCAGGCCCGGCGAGTTGGGCGGTTGCGCCGAGTGTGGCGCGCGGCCGCTCGTGAACTGCTTCGCAGCCCTCGCAATTGTACAGATCGCGACGCGGATATGGACCGACGCACGCAGGCGTGATCGACGCTGCACCGAGAAAGCCCAAAAAAGTTCGACGATTAGCGACCAACGTTACTCTGCTCCCGCTTTTCACAACATCCGGTCCCGGACTAGACGGTCGCGCAATATGAACTCGTGATACAGCGCAGCTGCAATATGCAGCGCTAGAAGTCCCATCAGCAGGTACGAACTGTATGAGTGAATGTACCAAGCAACGGCTCGGCCGGTCTCGTCATGAGGCGGCGGCGCGAACAGCTCGGGAAGTTCGACAACGCCGAACAGCGACATCGGCGCGTCCATCCAGACCCAAATCACATATCCGCTGAACGGCATGGTGATGAGAAGCGCGTAGAGCAGGCCGTGCGTCCAAGTCGCAGCGAGCCGGCGCATGCGCGGCTCGTGAAGGAGTGACGGAGAGGGAGCCGCGAGGCTCCACAAACTGCGCACGACCATCAGTGCGCCAATCGAGATGCCGGCGTGGTAGTGAATAGCCAAGATATCCGCGCTCTCTTGATGGTTACGCTCCCACGCAGCAAGCCAGCCGGTCGCGATCTGGAGAAAGACCAGCGGCGCGACAATCCAGTGCAGCGTGCGCGCGAGACCGTTGTATCTGGTCATGCGGGCGCCGAGCCTTGATAGCCCGTGACGAGATCGAGCATGGCGTCGAAGCGCGACTGGCCGGTTGCTTCGTCGCGGCGGCTCTCGAACATGCCGTCTAGGCGCAGCGACACATAGCCATGCACGAGCGACCACATGGCGATTGCGATCGTGTGCGGGCTCTTGCCCGACATCGGTCCGGCGCCAGAGATTTCCGCGATCAGGCGGTCGTAGATCGCATCCATCGCTAATTGCAGGTCTGTGTCGTCGTCCAGCACGTCGCGGCGCCAGAGCAATCTGTAGCGGTGCGGGTGGCGCAGGCCGAATTCGAGCAGCGCCTCGGCGAAGGCGCGGATGCGTTCGCGCGGCCGGCGGCGGGCTTTGCGGATTTTTGCTTCGATCGCGCGGCTGAGGTCTCGGAAGAAGCTGGTGGCGAGCGCGGTCATGAGGGCACCGCGTGTTGCGAAGTGGTTAACGGGGGCAGCGTGTGAAACGCCCACGTTGCGGGCGACCGCGCGAATGGTGACGGCGTCTACCCCCTCCTTGTCGAGAAGAGCGGCGGCTTGTTTCAGCAGCGCATCGCGGAGGGCGCCGTGGTGGAAGGTTGCGCGGGCGGGCTTCGGCATTGTCGGTGAATATTGACGCCGCCAATTTAACGACGATATTGGCGCTGTCAACATTGAGGCGCCCGCATGTTTTTGAAGATCGCGATCTCGTTCGTTTGCTTGATCCTGGCGATCGCCGTTCCCATGCTAGAGGCGAACGCGACGCATCTTTTCAATCCGGCGTGGCCGGGGCATGCGCGGCTGCATGAGGCCTGGCAGCTGTTGTCGAACGCCGGGATCGCGCTCGTGTGCCTTCATCTCGCGTGGCGCGGCGGGATGGCGCGGCTCGCCGCGGTGATATTGATGGCGGTGACCGGGAGTTTCCTTGTGGCTTACGCTGCGGCCGATCTTTATGGCGGGTCGATGTCGGGTACCGCCAGCGCAACCGCGGAGGTCGGCGGCGCCAACCCGGCGGCGCTTGTGATGGCGTTTGCGACGTTACTGCTGCTTGGCGGGCTGACGCTTCAGTTCTCGCCCGGGCAACCGGCAGAGCGGCGACTTCCCAAAAACTTCAACGGGGCCAAGAAGGACGGGAGCGATAAATCATAATTTTGGCGCTAGAACGCAAACGGCGGATTTCGGCGAGATCTCGCTGTTGCTGCACGCGCTAAGCGATTGACCGCAATCGAGAGAGTAGGCCGCTCACTGAATTTGTCGCTATGACGCACGCTGGCCCTAAACCGCCGCCCCTTCGCTGTATGTCTGGCTCTTGACCCGTCGTCGACCATAGACATCCTGCGGAAAGCCAGCTGGGAAGGCCAAAGCCATGACGAACGCCGACTTAAGTGACTCGCCGGACGCGAAGAAGGCAGTATTCCGCCACCTTGTGGCGCTCTACGCCACCGGCGATGTGGATGCACTGGAGGCGTATTGCGCGACCGATTATGTCGGGCACACCGCTGCGGGCACACGCGACCTAGCCGAATTCCGAAACAGCATCATCAATTTCCACGCAATCTTCGATTACGGCCAAGACGCCTTCGTGATCGAAGATCAGTTCGTCGATGGCGACAAAGTCGCGACCCGGATGACCGCGCATGTCCGCATGCGCGAGACGGGCGAAGCTGTGACGATGCTCGGCATCAACCTTGCCATCATCCGCGGCGGAAAAATCCATGAGGAGTGGAACACCTGGGAGATTCTCAAGTCACCAGAGCAGGATGCGGGTGCGGGCGGCGCGCCCGCGCGCGGATCTCTGTCGACGTGGGGCTGACTGTGCTTGAGGGCAAACAACCAAGGGTAACCACGGCGGGGAACAAACTGCGATGACGGCAACGACTTCGGGCATGACCGAGCATCGCTTCTGGCTGACCATGGTTGGCGCCATGATCGTGCTGGTCGTCTGGGGGTTCGGCGGCAGCTTTTTCCTGCGCGGCATCCTCTCCGCCCAGCCAAGTTATATCGACGATCTTGCGATGCGGCCGGTCTACATCGTGCATGGCCTCGCTTTTTCGGCCTGGATGGCGCTTTTGGCGATGCAGGTCGGCTTGGCGTCAAGTGGGCGCGTGGCGCTGCATCGGCGGCTTGGCTGGGCGAGCATCATTGTCCTGCCGGTGATTGTAGTGACCGGGCATCTGGTGGCTGTTCACGCCCTGCAATCCGGTTTCCACGCCCTTCCGCCAGGGGCCCCGACAGCGGCGTTTTTCGCGGTTCCCGCCCTCAGTCTCGCTTACTTCGTCATCGTCGCCAGCTTGGCCCTGTTCTGGCGGCGCGACCCCGTTACCCACAAACGGCTGATAGTCATCGTAACAATGATGGTCGTCGGCGCCGGCACGACGCGGATTCCCTTTGTCGTGGCGCTGAACATCCCGTCCTTCGACCCGACCCAGTTGCTGTTGCTGCCGATGCTCTGGTGGGACTGGCGCAGCTTAGGCCGGATTCATCCAGCAACACTTTGGGGCGGCCTAACCCTCTTGGCGACAAACACCCTCATGGGACCGATCGGCGAGACGGCGGCTTGGCAAGGGCTTGTCAAAGCCTTGTTTCCGCATTGACGAATGTGCAGATGACTACGCTTTAACGGGGTGCCCCGCTATGACATCGGACGCGATACCGAAAACAGAACATTTTCGCCGCGATCCAACTGGCGATGAGCGTTTCTTTCTGATCGCGTCCGCCGTCATGGTCGCCCTGATCATCGCCGGCTTTCTAACCCTCTATTTGCGCGGCATCTCTAGCTTCGCGGCGCCCTGGCCGGTGCATGTTCACGCGGTCGCGTTCATGGCATGGGTCGGGTTTTTCATGCTGCAAGTGACATTGGCGACGACGGGGCGCGTTGATCTGCACAAGCGGCTGGGATGGGTCGGCGCGGTGTTGATGCCAGTGCTGCTCATTCTCGGCGCGCTGATCCTGTTCCGGATGATGCGCAACGCCGCAGTGCCGCCATTTTGGACCTATGCGTATTTCATGGTGATGAATTTGATGGCGCTTGTGGCCTTCGCTGCATTGACCATCGCCGCGATCCGCATGCGGAAGGAAACGCAATGGCATCGGCGCCTGATGTTCTGCGGCATGGCGGCGCTTGTCATCACGCCGTTCAACCGGCTGACGCCGGATGCGGTGCTCGCCGAATGGATGAGTCTGATTCCAGCGATCGCGCTCCTTGGCTTTCCCCTTGCCGGAATGGCGGCCGACTGGCTGCGCAACCGGCGGGTTCACCCGGCCTGGTGGTGGGGCCTATGCGGGCTGATCCTGTGCGGTGTGACGACCGAAACGCTGGGGCGTGCGCCGATCGCCGGAGAGATGGCCGCACTCATCACCGCCGGCACGCCGGGCGCAGAGGTCGATCCTTTTGTTCAGCACCTGCCACCTCGGTGAGTTCGTGCCTTCAGGCGTCGCGCCGCAGCAATGGCGATTTCTCGTGCGTCAGCCTCTGAGGCGTCATGTGCCGGGAA
>CALBST010000374.1 GCA_937967425.1 uncultured Caulobacteraceae bacterium | reverse complement strand
TGCGAAGTCGCGGTGTGGAGCGACTATGGGCGGCGGCCGTATCTGCGCTTCGTGCGCGTATCGACTCTCGACAACCAGCACGCCATCCAGCCCGATGCGCACATCTTCACCAAAAGCAAAGTCCCGTGGGTGCGTCTGCCGGAGGACCAGCGTGCGTTCGAGGTCTTCTACGACATGAAAGCCGAATGGCCGCCTGAAAGCTTAGCGCGTCGCGAGGCGGCGTCCGCGACTGCCAAAGCATGAGCGAGATGAACCGCAACGAAGCGCTGCTCGGCTCAGCCGCGTTCTTCGTTTTGGCGCCGGGAACGGTGGCGGGTCTTGTACCGTGGCTGGTCACCAAGTGGCGGTTCGGCGAAGGCGCCAGCGCTGGTGTTTCCATTGTTGGCGGTGTCATCATCGCGTTATCGCTCTTGTTGCTGATCGAGTGCTTCGTGCGTTTCGCGACCAAAGGCGAAGGCACGCCGGCGCCGCTGGCGCCGACAGCTAAGCTCGTCGTCACCGGCGCCTACGCGCGTGTACGTAATCCGATGTATGTGGCGGTGACGGGGCTCATCTTCGGACAGGCGCTGTTGTTCGCGTCGGCCGCGCTCATCGCTTACGGCATCGCCATTTGGTTCGCATTCCTGATGTTCGTGATCTATTTTGAAGAACCAAGGCTGCGGCGCGATTTCCCCGAAGACTATCCCGCGTACTTTGAGAATGTCCCGCGCTGGCGTCCGCGTTTCACGCCGTGGAAGCAGCCAGCAAAAAGCGAAGGACGCGGAGGGGAGCACCCCGCGTCCTTGCTTGAGTGATCGCCGCTTAGGGCTCTTAGGCGACGATCTGCGCAGCCTGGTTCAAAGTGTCCAGCGCGCCAGGAAGGGGTAGCGCTGCCGGCAGGGTCAGGCTTGCGAATTTGGTTTGATGGCGGTCAGTTCGTCTCTCCCCGCATTCGTTGAGGAGTAAGGTGGGCGCTGTGTGCGCGGGCGGCAGTGACGGTGGTCACCCCACGCTTCCCGGCCAAGTGAGCGTGCATCGAAGATGCAGGCGAACGCTGAGCCGGGATCCAGGGAGTGACAGGGCGCAGAGTTTGAACCCCTTGGGTCCCGGATCGCACCCCGGCTTTAGCCGGGGCTGCGTCCGGGAAACGTGGGCTTAAGCGTTGACGATCCGATCCACGGCGCCTGCGACGATGGGGTGATACATAGGCCGCGCGCTAGCGTAGATGCGACGCGCGATCGGCTGGCCCCATTCGCCTTCGGCCATCAGCGCGCGATAGAGCGGGCGGATGAACTTGCCGCGGCCTTGGCTCGACAAGAAGTGCGTGAGCGAGGCGACGCCCGGATCGTAGCGATTGGCGACGACCAGTTCGAGCCAGTTGAACAATACCTCGCTATTGCCGGTGGCGTTGAGGCTGAGTGCGGTTTCAAGCGCATCCATGCGATCGCGCGCGAGTTCGCGCGGCAGTTTTTGCAAGAAGCGCTGGCGCTCATATGTGCCCCAGACTTGCCAAAGCGCCGCATCCGGCGCGCCGCCGCCGGTGAAGGCGGTGACTGCGGCGTCAACCCGATCGAACGCCGCCGCCCTCGGCTCTTCCGCGTTCGACGGTATGCCAGGCTCGTAAGCCCAGGTGTCGAGCTGCAGCTCTTGCTCCAGCGCCGCATCGCCGCGCACGACGTGCTCACGGAAGTCGGCGAGGAATTGCTGCGTGGTCATCGGCTGGAAGGCGTAGCGATCGAAGTATGAGCGCAGATAGCGGTCAAAACGCTGGCGGCCGACGATGCGTTCGGCGGTGTGTAGGAAGAGCGCGCCTTTGTCGTAGACGATGGCGCTGCTGCCTTCGCCGGCGTTGCGCTCGCCGCGCAGGTGCAGGCGCTGTCCGTTCGGCGGCACGGTTGTCAGCGCCTCCTGGATGCCGGCCCATTCGAGCGCGCGAGCCATCTCGACGCGTTCCGCGCCATAGATCACTTCGGAGATGCGATG
>CALBST010000373.1 GCA_937967425.1 uncultured Caulobacteraceae bacterium | reverse complement strand
CCGCGCATACCACCACGCACCGCTAGGAGCGACGTCCGTTGGACCAGAGCATGATTGAAATACTCGTCCTGGCCTTCATCGCAGGCTTTGTGCTTTTCCGCCTCTACACGACGCTGGGCAAACGCACGGGCGAGGAACGTCATGAGCCCGCGCCGGCGCAGGGTGAGTTTCCGCGCGGCCCGGTTCAGGCGCCGGCGGCGCCGCATGTCACTGTCGGTTCGGCAGGCGAGGGCGTGGCCGCGATCGAGCGCGCCGATCCGAATTTCGAGGCGGGCTATTTTCTGCAAGGCGCGCGCTCGGCCTACGAGATGATTGTCGGCGCTTTCGCCAAAGGCGATCGCGACACGCTGCGCGGTCTGCTGACGCCGCGTGTGTACGATTCCTATGTTGCCGCCATTGAAGCTCGTGAAGCGCAGAATGGCGCCGGCCCGGAAATCGTGCGCTTGAAGAGCGCTGATATCGCCGACGCCGAGCTCAGCGGCGACACCGCGCGTGTCGTTGTTAAGTTCGAAGCGGAGCTGGCCGAAGGCGCGACGGGTGTGCGCGATGCGCGCGAACGCTGGACTTTCGAGCGAAATGTCCGCTCTTCCGACCCGAATTGGCTGCTCTCGCGCGTTCAGGCGGCGTGAGCAAAAAGCGGCGCGATCTCACTGCAGATGAGAAGGTGCTGTGGCGACGCGTCGCCGCGAGCGTGAAGCCGCGCCGGCCGTTGCCCGCCGCCGATGAAGAAGATGCCAACGAGGCGTTTCCCGCGCCGAAGCGCACTGCGTCGCCAGCCGCAAAGAGTCCGCCGCCGCCCGCGCGCGCGAGGACCGCGCCGCCACCGCAAAATCGTAGCAACGAGAAGCGGGTGCGCCGCGGCAAGCTCGAGATCGGAGCGAAACTCGATCTGCACGGCCATAGCCAAGACACAGGCCGCGCCGCACTGGCGCGATTTCTGCGCGCGGCCCAGTCGCGTGGTGAACGCACAGTGATCGTCATCACAGGCGTCGGCCGCGGCGGGGAGGGCATCCTGAAGCGGCGCTTGCCCGAGTGGCTGGCGGAGCGGGACATCCGCGCAATCGTCGCAGGGTTTGCACCCGCTCACCGCTCGCATGGCGGCGCCGGCGCCTTTTACGTCTTCATCAAGCGGAGCGATTGAAAGCTCTGCTTCATCAAGATCACCAAAGCGTTCACCAGAACCGCATCTAACTTACGGAAAATAGCGGAGTTTTTAGCTCCTGCTAACCAAACCGGCCCAAGTCTCCCTCGCGCGCGTGCGCTCTGCGCGCGCTGGAGTGACGATGAGCTTGCGCCTGCCGACCCTTGCCGCCTTCAGCCGCCCGCGCGGATTGCAGGCGCGCGCCATCGCGTTCACAGCGGCGCTTATGGCGCTGACGGCCGCAGTGTCCGCGGCCATCCTCATATTCGGGGCGCAGACTGAGGGTGAGCGCCAGCAATTGGCAATCGCTCACGATCTCACCGAGCATCTGGCGGGGCGTGCCGGCGACGTGATGGCGCGCGGCAATACCCGCATCCTCGACATGATGATCCGGGGCTCGACCCAGCAGCACAACGTCCGCGCCATCTCAATCCGTGACGGCGAAGGGCGCGTGCTGGCGCAAGCCGGCGGCGACGCTGAAGACAATTCGATGATGAACCAGCTGACCGCGCGCGCTCTCGCGGATGGTGCGCTGGCCTACAGCCGCGCCGACGGAGCCGTGACGGTGGCGGCGCCCATCGTTCGCGAGGGGCACGTCATCGGCGTTGCGCTGCGGATGTGGGAAGAGGACGCCTACAAGTTCGACGCCGTTCCTTCGCTTACGCCTTTCCTGCTGATCGTCGCCTGCCTGGCTCTCGCGGCCATTCCTTTAACGGCTCGCGCCGTGCGGCGCGCCATCGCGCCGCTCGACGAACTGGCGCGCTATGCCGAACAAGTGGGCGAGCAGGGTCAGGCGGCGCCTATCACCATTCGCACCGGCGATGAGTTCGAAACGCTCGCCAACGCCTTCAACAACATGACCGGCCGCCTTGACGCATCGATGCGTCAAATCCAGGAGATTGCTTTCGTCGATCCGGTGACCCGGATGCCGAACCAGGATCGCTTTGTTCGCGAAGTCGAGTACTTCATTCTGCAGGGGCAGGGCGGCAAGGCTGCCGCAGCCGTTGTCGTTATTGAGCTTACGCGCCTGCCGCGCCTGTTGCAGACGCTTGATCCGGACGCCGCCCGTGAGTTCTTGCGCGTCGTCGCCGATCGCTTTGTTTCGGCGGTACGCACCGTGGACCGTGTCGTGCGCGTCCGCGCGCAAGGTGAGCGGCCAGCCATTGCGGCGCGGCTCAGCGCCTCCGAATTCGGCGTACTCGCGCCGGATATCGGCTCAACCTCCGATGCCGCGCGCTTTGCGCAACACCTAAATGCGGCGCTCGATCAACCGTTCGATTGGCGCGGCCACAAATTCACGCTCGGCGCCTGTTGCGGCGTCTCGCTCGCGCCGCGCGACGGCAAGGACGCCGACGCCGCGATCCGTCACGCGCGCATGGCGATGGCCGCGGCGCACACGGCGCCCGCGCGCGTTAAGATCTACACTCAATCGCTGGATCGCGAAGCCGTGGCGCGCCTGACGCTGGAGCGCGAAATGCGCGGCGCGCTGGAGCGCAACGAGTTCCGCGCGTATTTCCAACCGAAGATAAATCTGCGGACCGGACGCATAGAAGCATGCGAAGCGCTCGCGCGCTGGATCCGGCCGGATCGCACGATCATCAGTCCGGGCCGTTTTATCCCTGTGGCGGAAGAGAGCGGCCTGATCGGCGCGCTTTCGGATGCAATCATGCGTGAGGCGTGCTGGAAAGCAGCGTCGTGGGCGCGAGCAGGGCAGCCGACCAAGGTCGCGGTGAACGTGTCGGCGCTTCAGTTCCGCAGCGATCGCTTTGCCGAGAACGTTTTGCGTGTTGTTTCACACGCGGGGCTCGCGCCGCAGAACCTCGAACTCGAGATCACCGAGACCGTGGTCATGGCCGATCCCGACCGCGCTCTTCGCATCATCAAGCCATTGCGTGATGCCGGCGTGCGGCTTGCCATCGACGATTTCGGCTGCGGCCACTCAAGCCTCGCCGCGCTTTCGAAGCTGCCGTTCGACGTCATCAAGATCGATCAGCAATTCGTCCGGGCATTGGAGCAGGGCGACAAGCAATCGGCGGCGATCATTGAGATGATCCTGGCGCTCGCGCGGACGCTCGACATGGAAATCGTCGCGGAGGGCGTGGAGCGGCGCGAGGACATGGAATTCATGGCCGCACGCGGCTGCCATTGGATTCAAGGCTTCCTGTTTGGCGCAGCCGTCTCGGCGCCCGAATTCGCTGAATTGTTGCGCCGCCAGGCCGGCGACGACGTGAGCGCCGAAGACGCCGCTTGATTGGCGGCTTCGGCTCCGCCACATCAGGAACATGAGTGATCAGCCAGGGTGGCACGGCACCACCATCGTGTGCGTGCGCAAAGACGGCAAAGTCGTGATCGCCGGGGACGGGCAGGTCTCCGCCGGGCCCACCATTCTCAAAGGCAACGCGCGCAAGGTCCGCGCTCTGGCGAACGGTGAGGTCATCGTCGGCTTTGCCGGCGCAACGGCGGACGCCTTTGCGCTGTTTGAACGGCTCGAACAAAAGCTTGAGCGTTTCCCGAAACAGCTTGCACGCGCCTGTGTCGAGTTGGCCAAAGACTGGCGCACCGATCGCGCGCTTCGCCGTCTCGACGCCATGCTGATCGTTGCGGACAAGAAGGAGA
>CALBST010000372.1 GCA_937967425.1 uncultured Caulobacteraceae bacterium | reverse complement strand
GCCGGCACGCCAGCCGTGCCGATGCCGCCCAAGATGCAGACCAGCATGACCACGATCTGCTGCTGCAGCGTGAGATCGACGCCGAAGAACTGCGCCAGAAATAGCACCGTCACGCCCTCGAAAAGGGCGGTGCCGTTCTGGTTGGCGGTGGCGCCGACGGTCAGCACGAAGCGCGAAATCTTGCGCGGCAGCTTGAGCTCAGTTTCCGCAGCGCGGAGCGAGATCGGCAGTGTCGCGTTGGACGAGGCGGTCGAGAACGCCACGACCATCGGGTCACGCGCCTGCGCGAAGAAAGCCAGCGGGTTTTTGCCGGCAAACAACATTACCACAAGCGGGTAAACCACGAACATGTGCAGCGCCATCGCGCCGACTGCGACGCCTACGAACGCCGCCAACCGCGCAAGCAAATCCCAGCCGAAGAGGGCGGCTAGGTTGAACATCAAGCAAGCGATAGCGATTGGCGCAAGGCTGATGACGACGCGCAGCAAGCGCATCATCACTTCGAAGATGCCGGTGATCGCGAGCTGTAGCTGATCGGTGGCGCGACTTTTCACCATCACCAGCCCGATGCCGAAAAACACCGAGAACACCATGAACGGCAGGATCTGATTGTTCGCCGCCGCGCCAAACACGTTGCGCGGCACCAGGTCGAGGAAGAATTGGCCGATGTTCACTTCCGCCGGCGCGTTTTGAACGATGCCCTGCGCGCCTTCAGCGTATTGGGTGAGCAATTGCTGTGCGAGCGCCGCGTCGACGCCGTCGCCGGGCCGCAGCGCGTTGACGAGTCCAAGCCCGATCAACACCGCGATCGTCGAGATGACGATCGTCATCAGCAATGTTTTCCAGCCGACGCGGCCAAGCGAACCGAGATCGCCCATTTCGGCAACGCCGACGACGATGGCGCTGAACAACAGCGGCAGCACCAGCATGAACAGGAGGCCGAGGAAGATTTGCCCAATCGGCCCAGTGATGTTCGACGTCACCGCCTGCACCCAGGGCGTCTCTGCCCCGACACCGAGATTGACCCAGAGCCCGAGCCCCAAGCCGATAGTGAAGCCCGCTAGCATGAGCGCCCAAAATGGGATGCCGCCTTTGGTCGTTTCCATGAGCCCTCGGTTCTTATTGTGTAAGAGCCTCGCTAGCTGCGGCGGCCCAAGCGATCAACCGAAACTCAGCTGAAGCGGCGCACGAATGGCGAACCCGCCCTCCGGGGGTCAAAGCCTAGCGGGGCGGGGTGCTATCGCAGGCGGCTCAGCCACCCACCAGCTTCGCCACGCTCCGGTACGCATCCGCCGCGATCAGCTCCTGCGGCGCGCCGGCGGTTTTGCTGCGCATTTCGGCGGTCCAGAGCACATCGTAAGCTGCGTTGAGCTTTTTCGCGGTCCACAGCCGCGCTTGCGCCGCGACCGCGTCGCGCTCCTTCCAGAACACGGGCGGCCGCAGCTTTGCGATCGCTTCGTCTGAACTCATGCCGCCATCGATCAAGGTCCGCGCTTCGCGCAGCTGATGCAGCCGCCGCAATAAAGCGCGTAATGCCGAGACACCTGAGAGCGCATCGATCCGCGCCAGTGATTCCACCGCTTGCGCTGCCTTGCCTTGCGCCGCCGCGAGGCTCGCCGCGTCGAGCGCGCTCTCGGCTTCGGCGGCCATCAGCGCCTCAAGGTCTTCCACACTGACATTGCGCCCGAGGCCATGCGCATAGAGCGCCAGCTTTTCGATCTCTTGCCGCGCAAGGCCCCGATCGGGGGGCAGGGTGGCGAGGAAATAATCTTCGGCGTCGCGATCGAACGGGATGCCAAGCTCCTTCGCCAGCGCCTTGGCATAGACGGCGCGCTCGGCGTCGGTCTCCTCGTAGAACGCGATGACGGCGGCGTTTGTCGCCGCGCCGAATTTCTTCACGAGTTCCACTGAACCGCCGAGATCGCCGGCCTCGACGATCAGATACCCGCTCGGCTCACCGCGTTCGATGCCGGCGAGCGCATCCAGGATGGCGCCATCCGCACCCTTGCCGCTGATCCGCGCCCACACGATCGTTGGGCCGCCAAGCAGCGATTGCGCCGCCAACGCATCGGCGAGCTTGGCGCTATCGCGCTTGATTTCATCTTCACTGAGCTTGGTGATCGCGTAGGGATCGTCGGACTTGCCGAGCGCCCAGGCTGAAAGCTTCTGCGCGGCCTCATGCGCGAAACTCTCATTCGGACCATAGAGAAGAACAGCTCGGACACTTTTGTCCGGCTTATCGAGGAAGCGCCGGATGGAGGCGCCTTTGAGTTGGGCCACGTCCTAGCCTTGGCGCGCTTGCGCGATGCGCAGCGCGAGTTCAGCGCGGAAGCGTTGAGCCATCGTCTCGGCGGCGCGTTCACGGGCGTCGTCCTGCGCGGCGATTTCGCCGAACGCGGCGGTCGGGATATCGTAGTTCACCACCGTGAACACCGAACCGCGCATGACGCGCGCGCCAGCTTGCGCCGGCGTCAGAATGTAGTTCGCGGTCAGCCGTAGTTCGGCGCGCGTCGCCGATTCGTCGCGGCGGATGCCGAGTGGGGTGACTTGCTCGGTCAGGGTGATTTCGAGGTTTGCCGGTGGCGATCCGTCATTCTCGACCGCGAGGATGCGCGAGAGCTCCGTGCGCAGCACATGTCCGGCTTTGCCTTCGATCTCCGCGATCTGCACCGGCCCGATCGCATTGGCGCCATCGCCAGGCGCGTACATGGGCTGGAAGCCACAGGCCGCCAGGAGAAGCGCAAGGCTCGCAATCAATACGCGCATCAGGGGTTTCTCCGCCGCAATCAGTTGGCGACGATATTGACGATCCTATCGGTAACGACAATCACCTTGCGGACGGTAACACCCTCCAAAAAGGGTTTCACGGCCGCATGTTGCAGCGCCAACTCGCGCACATCGGCCTCGGCGGCGCCCTTCGGCGCTTCGATTTCAGCACGTTTCTTGCCGTTCACCTGGATTGGCAGCGTCACCGTATTGCGCGCCGCCAAAGCCGGATCGGCCACCGGCCAGGGCGCGGTTGCGACAAAGCCCTCGCCGCCCAGCGTCTCCCAGCACTCTTCCGCCAGGTGCGGCATGAAGGGGGAGATCAGCTGCGCCAGAATGCGCAACGCTTCGCCGCGCGCGAACACGGCGCCTTCGTCATCGCCTTTCAGCTTGGCGATCGCGTTGACCAGCTCGTAGCAGCGCGCGACCGCGACGTTGAAGCGGAAGTTTTCGATATCGTCGGTGACGCTTTGGATGGCCCGATGCGCGAGCTGGCGCAGCGCCAGCGCTTCACCTTCGTTTGCCGCCGCAGGCGCTTGAGCGCCTGGCTTCGGCGCAGGCCTACCGTGCGCCTCCGTTAGCGTCCAAACACGCTGCACATAGTTCCATGAACCTTTGACGCCCGAGGCTGTCCACTCGACGTCGCGCTCCGGAGGTGAATCGCTGAGCACGAACCAGCGTGCGACGTCGGCGCCGTAATCGTTAACGAACGCGTCGAGATCGACGACGTTCTTCTTCGACTTCGACATCTTCTCGATGGCGCCGACTTCAACCGCCGCGCCGCCTTTCAACTCGAAGCGCTTTCCATCTTTAACATCCGTCTCTTCCGGCAGCAGCCACGCGCCGGAGGCAGACTTGTAGGTCTCGTGAACGACCATGCCCTGCGTGAACAGACTGCGGAACGGCTCGCCGTCCGCCGGCCCGTCCAGCAGCCCGCAATCGCGCATGCCGCGCGTGAAAAAGCGGGCATACAGCAAGTGCAACACCGCGTGCTCGACGCCGCCGACATATTGATCTACCGGCAGCCAATAGCTCGCCAGCTTCTTGTCGAACGGCGCGCTTTCGTTGTTCGGATCGGTGAAGCGCGCGAAGTACCAGCTCGAATCGACAAATGTATCGAGCGTGTCGGTCTCACGCGTGGCTGGGCCGTTGCAGGTCGGGCACGTCGTGTGCTTCCACGTCGGATGGCGATCCAACGGATTGCCTGGCTTGTCCTTATCGAACGTGACGTCTTCCGGCAGCCTGATCGGCAGGCTGTCTTCCGGCGCCGGCACGACGCCGCATTTCGCGCAATGGATCGCCGGAATCGGGCAGCCCCAATAGCGCTGGCGTGAAACGCCCCAATCGCGCAGGCGCCATTGCGTCGTCGCTTCGCCTTTGCCCAGCTTCACCAGCTCGGCAATCGCAGTCTTGATCGCGTCGCGCGTGCTCAAGCCGTCTAGGAATTGCGAGTTATAGATGACGCCGTCATCGGTGAACGCTTCGGTCGTGATCGTATGCGTCGCTGGATCAGCGCCTGGCGGCAGCACCACCGGCTTGAACGGCAGCTTGTACTTGTTCGCGAAATCGAGGTCGCGCTGATCGCCGGCGGGCGAGCCGAAGATCGCGCCCGTGCCGTAGGTCGAGAGCACGAAGTTCGCGCCCCAAACCGGCAAAATCCAATTCGGATCGAACGGGTGGCGCACGCGAACACCCAAATCCACGCCGAATTTCGGGGCCTTTTCGATATCCGCCTCGGAAGTTCCGAGGTGTGCGCACTCTTCGATGAACTTCGCCACCGCCGGATTGTGCTCGGCGATCGCTTTGGTCAGCGGATGATCCGGCGCCAGCGCCAGGAAGCTCGCGCCGAACAGGGTGTCTGGCCGCGTGGTGTAAACTTCGATCGGATCGCGCGCGTGGTTCGGCTCGCCCGGAGGTGAGGGCGGCAGGAAACTGGGCGCCTCGACGATGTCCCACCAGATTTTCGCGCCCTGGCTTTTGCCGATCCAGTTCGTCTGCATCAGCCGGACTTTGTCCGGCCACTTCTCCAGCTTCTCGATCGCAGCCAGCAGATCTTCCGCATACGCGGTGACCTTGAACATCCATTGCTCAAGCTCGCGCGTCTCAACCGGCGCGCCGGAGCGCCAGCCCTTGCCGTCCACCACCTGCTCGTTGGCGAGCACGGTGTTGTCGACCGGATCCCAGTTCACTTTCTGCTTCTTGCGATAGACGAGGCCCTTCTTCCAGAAGGCCAGGAACATCGCTTGCTGGTGCTTGTAGTAGCTCGCATCGCAGGTCGCGAGTTCGCGCGACCAATCGATCATCAGGCCCAGCAGCTTCAGCTGCTCGCGCATCGCCGCGATATTATCGTAGGTCCAGCCCTTGGGATGGATGCCGCGCTCGATGGCTGCGTTCTCCGCCGGCAGGCCGAACGCGTCCCAGCCCATCGGATGCAGCACATTGTAGCCGTTCGAGCGGCGGAAGCGGGCGATGACATCGCCCATCGTGTAATTGCGCGAGTGGCCGACATGAATCCGTCCCGACGGGTACGGAAACATCTCGAGCACATAGGCCTTCTTCTTGCCCTTCGCTTCATCGGGCGAAAGCGCGCGATCGATGCCGGCGGCGGCCCAACGCTCGCGCCACTTCGGCTCGACTTCGCGATGATTGTACCTGGACGACATACTTACTCACGCCCCGTTCGTTGGAGCGTTTTAAGACTGCAAACGCTCGTTGTTGTCTAGCGGACGTTGCTAAGTCGCAGCTCGCGGGCGCGCTGCAGGATCGCGTTCTCGATCTGGATCTCGGTGTCGGGATCGACCGACGCGTCAGTCCATTGGCCGCCCGTGTTGGTTTGGCGGAAGATCGAGACGTTCAGCGCGTCGGCGCGCAGGCGCGTGTCGAGGATGTAGACGGTCGCCTTGAAGCGCTCGTTCGGCGTCGTCGAAGCCGAGTACCAATCGGTGATGATAACGCCGCCGAACGGGTCGGCCGATTGCAGCGGCATGAAGCTCAGCGTGTCGAGAGACGCCCGCCACAGATACGAATTGACGCCGATGCCGTCTTCGCCGCCGCGGTTGTTGCCGCCGCCGCCGAAGATGGTCACGCCGCCGCCGCGGCCGGCATTGTCGTCAGCGCGCGATTGGCCGCTGTCGTCACCGCGGAACATCGAGCAGCCAGCCAGCGCTACGGCCGCGACCATGAAAATCGCGCCCTTCAGAAGTGTGCGCCCAGCCTGCATCATTCGTCGTTCCTCCGCCGTCGTCCGCGCTATCCCCGGCGCGTCGCGCCCGCCCGTATATCATGGGCTTCGGACGGGGCCAGGGGTCCACTGCGAACCCGGCTATGTTGTGGCGCGGCCTCCCCTTATTGGTTTATCCACAAGTTGCGCCTAGGTTTCGCCTCAATATTCGCAGGAGCTGTGTCCTAAAGTTCACTGCGGATCAGTCCGGCTTGCGTTATATTGGCAGGCTGAAAGTGGTGCTGAGGGTAGGAAGTCGTGTCTAAAGCGTCTGCAGCTCTGATCGCGGGGGTCGCCATCCTGGCGACGTCCGGCGTCGCGCAGGCGCAGGAACGCGTCGCCGCGCCGGTGCCCAGCGCTCAAGCCACCCAATCGGCGGTACCCTGGTACCAGAGGTTCACCACCTCGAATGGCGTGACCGAATCCATCACGGGCAACGAAGAGTCGGGCCTGCTCGCTCCAGCCTGGACGCTGAACCAGCGTTGGGGCGTTACAGTGGACGTTCGCGAGGCCCAGCGGATCGAACGCGCGCCGGACGGCGGTCACGGCGATCAGACCTCGGTCGGCGCCTACTACCAGTTCACGCCGAACATCAGCGTTGGCGGCCAGTTCAATCTGGAAACCACGCCGGTCCCGGGCGCCGCGCCGGTGCGCCGCGACGGCGATGAGCCCCGCGCCGACGTGCGGATCGAGTCGGCGTTCCGCTTCTAAGCTTCGATAAAAGGATCAATGGCAGCGACGCCGGCAAAGCCGCGTCCGGCGAGTCGCGTCGCGTTGCGCGCGTTCACACCGCCCAGCGCGATGACCGGTATGGCGCTCGCGCGCGCCAATTGGCTGGCGTGAAAGAGGCCGAGCTCTTGCGAGGCTGAGGCGCTGCGGCTCGGAAAGACAGGGCTCAGCACGCATGCATCGAGCCGCGCCGCGCTTGCTTTGGCGATCGCGTCCGCGTCGTGCGCCGCCGCTGTGACAAACCGAAACGCGCTGCCGCGCTCTTCCGGCATCAGCCGCTGTGGCCAATGCACGCCATCGGCGCCGCATGCCGCCGCGAGTTCGGGGTCGCCGCCGATCAGCAAGCTCAGCCCGCGCGACCGGCAGAGCGCCGCCAGCCTGCGCGCCACACGCCCGCGACCCTCCGCGCCGAAATGCCGGTAAACAACAGCCGTTCCACGCGGCAGTCGCCGCGCCACGGCCTCGGGATCAGGCGTCCGCTCCGGATCAGTGAAGAAAAACAGCGACGGAATAGCAGGGGCGCCCGCGTCGCGGTTGAGCCGCGCCGCCGTCGCCGCTAGTCCATGGACCGACCGCATGAGCGTTCCTTCCGACATCGCCGCGGCGCGCGCCGCCGTTCTGGGCCGCATCGCCCAAGCCGCAGCCGCATCGGGCCGCGCGCCTGAGAGCATCACGCTCACCGCCGTCTCCAAACAACAGCCGGACGATCGTGTCGAGGCCATGCTCGCG
>CALBST010000371.1 GCA_937967425.1 uncultured Caulobacteraceae bacterium | reverse complement strand
TTGCCGCCGGCAATATCATGCTGCTATCGGTGTCGGTTTGGTCAGGCGCGAGCGAATCCACCCGTATTCTCTTCCATTGGCTCTCTGGGCTGATTGCATTGCCGGCAGTGGTCTACTCCGGCGCCGTGTTTTTTGTGTCGGCGTGGCGCAGCGTGCGGCGCGGGCAGACCAACATGGACGTGCCGATCTCGATCGGCGTTCTGACCGCCTTTGGCCTTAGTCTCTACGAGACATTCACCCACGGCGCGCATGCTTATTTCGATGCCGCCGTGATGTTGCTCTTCTTCCTATTGATCGGACGCACGCTCGATCATGTCATGCGCGAACGTGCGATGACTGCGGTCCGTGGTTTGCAGCATATGATGGCGCGGAGCGCTCTCGTTATTGACGACAGCGGCGGTGAACGCCGCATTCCTGTCGATCAAATTGAGCCAGGCATGATCGTGCTTATCGCCGCCGGCGAACGCGCGCCGCTGAACGCAAGCGTGCTGGAGGGAGCTTCAGACCTCGATCTGTCCCTCGTCAGTGGCGAAAGCCGGCCGGTGGCGGCGCGCGTGGGCGATACGCTTTGGGCGGGGGCGCTCAATCTGACTGGCCCATTAAAGGCCGTTGTGCGGGCGCCGGCGCGAGAGTCCTTTCTGGCGGATATGCTGCGCATGATGGAGGCGGCCGAGCAGGGCCGCTCGAGCTATAGACGGATCGCAGATCGCGCCGCGCAGCTCTATGCGCCGGCCGTTCACGTGTTGGCGCTGTTGACACTGATTGGCTGGTGGGCGCTTGCGGGCGATCCCCATCGCGCCATCACCATTGCCGTTGCTGTGCTAATTATCACCTGTCCTTGCGCTTTGGGTCTGGCGGTGCCGATGGCGCATATAGCGGCGGCGCGGCGCTTGTTCGACGCCGGCGTTTTGGTGAAGGACGGCGCAGCGCTTGAGCGGCTCGCTGAGATAGACACCGCAATCTTCGACAAAACCGGCACGCTCACTCTGCCGGAACCGCAGCTGGTTGAAGCTGATGAACGTGTGGAGGGCGCATTGGCGCAAGCAAGCGCGCTGGCGCGATACTCGGCTCATCCAAATGCGCGCGCCTTGGCCGCGCAGATCGTTCCTGCATTGCTGTCGTTCGAGCAAGTCCGGGAGTATCCGGGTGAGGGCGTCGAGGCAGTCCTTGAAGGCGTGCGTTACCGCTTGGGCCGGCCCGATTGGGCGCTCGCAAACCCGGGGTCGGCGGATGACGAGGACGCGGTTGTCTTCAGCGGCGCTGGCGGGCTCCTTGCCCGCTTCCGGTTCGAACAACGCTTACGTCCCGGCGCCGAGGAGGCGGTCGCAGAGTTCGCCAGGCTTGGCGTCGCCACGGAAATTGTCTCCGGCGATCATGACGAGCCCGTCCATGCGCTAGCGCGTGCGCTCGCTCTGCGCAGCTATGCGCGCTTGACCCCAGCGCAAAAGGTTGAACGTCTCAAGGCTCTTGCTGCAACGGGACACCGGACGCTGATGGTGGGCGACGGTCTCAACGATGCGCCGGCGCTGCGAGCCGCACACGCCTCGATGGCGGCGGCGGACGCGACCGATATCGGCCGGGCCGCAGCCGATTTCGTGTTCTTGCGTCCCAGTCTTTTGGCGGCGCCAGAGACCTTGATCACGGCGCGGGTGACGGCCCAACGCGTCCGCCAGAACATAGCTCTGGCTGTCGCCTATAATATATTGGCCGTACCGCTCGCTGTGGCTGGACTGGTGACGCCGCTGATTGCCGCGATCGCCATGTCGGCGTCCTCGCTGCTGGTTGTCGCCAACACCTTGCGACCTGTGCGGAGCCTGGTGCGTGGCTGAATTCTTGTTTCTCATCCCCATAGCGCTTGGTCTTGGATTGGCGGGCCTCTGGGCGTTTCTTTGGTCGCTTAGAAGCGGTCAATATGAGGATCTCGACGGCGCAGCGGCGCGTATCCTCTTAGACGATGAGCCGATCGCAGAACTTCTGCCGACGAACGAGCATGAAGAGAAGTGAGCTCAGTACGCCGTTGCGCGATCAGATTAGACCAAGGACATTTGTCGGCCGCATCGCCAAAGATACGCATCGGCCATAGCGGCGCCGCGCGGATCACGCCGCGAAGAAAGCAAACGCCAGCGCTTGGAGCCGTGCGCACTGACGGCCGGCCGGAGAGGGATCCCGGTGCGGTCAATGTCGTCGGCTTTGTGCCCTAAGGGCTCTCATCAATGACCGACACGCTGTTAGTGCGGTGGTCAGTGAGCTTCACTTGCGCACGTCGGCCGCTGGATCTCAGTTCATGCGCTCTATCCAAGGCCGATTGCAGCGCCCAATCTTTGCGGACGTAGTCGCCGTAAAACTGGTCATTGATCATGACGCGCCAAATGCCTGACCGGCAGAACACGGCCAACGTAATCTGCGCGTCTTCGACGATGACGTCCCTCACGGTCCTTACCTCCTTGCAGCGAACGCACTAGCTGAAGCCAACATCGGTATTGCCTACAGGAAGCGAAGAGCGTGCGACGTTTCAGCTCGAAAACGCCGCGCGCGCGGGCGTTAGCTTGACACTCGCCTGTTCGCGGCCAATATGATCGCTATGCTGTTGCGCTCTCATTCGGCCGAACGTGCGATCGTTCGCAATCTCTCGCGCAGATAACCCCTAGCGGACAGGCTCGGCTAGGGGATCGACAGCTGCGTCTCAACAATAAGCGATTTTGCGGCGAAGACGCCGCGCGTGCACGGCCGATGGCCGTGGGCGGAGGTTAGTCATGTCCAGCAAGAATAAGCGTCCACAAATCTTTGTGCGTACTGACGAGCATGAGCGCCTTGTGGACTTGGCGTTGGCCGCCATGGAACGCACGCCGGGTGCGGCCGATCTCTTCGTCGAGCTCTCGCGCGCCAAGACGGTGGAGCGATTGCCCCGCGACGTGATCGGCATCGATAGCGTCATCACGTTCGAGTATGACGGTTCGAACTACCGCGACTTCACTTTGGTCGATCCCCACCGTGCGGACTTCACGAATGGGCGGATTTCAATCATCACGACGGTAGGCGCAATGCTGCTCGGCCTCGCCGAGGGGCAAACCATCGAATGGACCGGAGAGGATGGCCGCGCACACCGGCTCAGCGTGGCCGAAGTGCGCCAGCCACGCTCACTGGACACCGTCTCGTTGGCGCAAGCGTGAAGCTTGCCCGTCCGATTAGGTCAGCGGCGATGCGCGCTCAATATTAAGGTGGAGCTTTGGTGATGAACAATGCGCTTCCCAGCTACATTAGCGGCGGTCAGGAAGCTGCGCCCTGGGCCATGTTCCTGGAACAGATCGCGCGCTTGGAGCCGGCGCCTTGGCAAGTGGTCGGCATGGCTCGATACGTTGCGCCGCTCGCGTCGTGCGATGATGCGACGTTCGGGCTCTTCTTGCCGGATTGAACCCGAGCGCACGCGTTTCGATATGAAGCACGCCACCCTCCAAGCCCACTCATTCGAACGACGCATAGTCCGCGCTCTGTCGCGCCACTAGCCCCTAGCTTTTGAACAGCTAGGGGTCTCACATAGCCGCCCGCTTACATTCAAGAGATGTCGAGGCCGCAGGGCTACGGCGTCATAACCGGCGCTGCGTGCGTCGAGAGAGGACATTTCCCGTGGTCTATATTCACCCGCCCAGCTACAACCGTTTGGCGCATCGACGGCCCCGTACGAAGACGCGAACACGCCATGGCCGCGCGGCCGTAGAGATGGTGGTTGTGTTTGCCCTAATCACAGGGCTGGCGACACTTGCGCCATTCGTTGCCGAAGCCGGCAAGCATATGATCGCCGCGCTATTTGGTTAGACGCCTCGCCGCCAGCCGCGAAACGGTCGTGTTCTGCGGTCTTAGCCTCTGCTTGACGCGCGCCTCGGCGCTGTGTTCCGGGCGGGTAAGAGGTCCGGTCCGGCACGGAGACCTTGATCGTATCGCCTCGCCCGCCACGGTAGCAATCATTGATGGCGTGCTCGATTCCGCAGGCAAGTTAAGCGCCCGTGAAGTCGAGCGCGCCATCGCACGCGGGCTGCGCGTCTATGGCGCAGCGAGCGCCGGTGCGTTGCTCGCGTGCGAACTGCATGCAAATGGCGTGACGGGGAGGGGACGCGTCTACGATTTCCTGAGGTCATTCGATGGCGATCGGGCGAACCTTGTGGCGCTGCTCTATCGCCCGGCGTCACTCACGCCCGTGACAACGCCTCTCATCAACGCCGTCATCGCCCTTGAAGATGCGATCCTGCCGTCACGGCAGCGCTTCGAAGCGATGCAGGCCCTGACTGAAATTCCATTGTGGGATAGAAGCCCGGAGATCGTCGAAATCGCATTACGCGGCGCCGGCGCCTGGCCGCTCCACATTAGTGATCAAAAGGCCGGCGATGCGGTCGCGCTGCTCACCGAGCTTAGTCGCATTGCTTGAAGGAGCGGACTACAGCCGCGGCGTTGGCGCGCAGCAATATTTTCCGTTGCCGCCCACCGGCGCCGGGCCTCGTGCGCGCGCTTGCGAGATGTCGCCCGCGCGTCCGTCCCTGTCGAGGGACGCGTCCGCTCTAAAGCCCCCGACAGGGACGGCCTGAACGCGGGCGGAAGGCAAGGGGTCGCGCACGCGGCCCCGGCGCGCAATCACGCGAGCCGGGAGGGCCAATGAGGCTTTCCATGACACAAGCAAATGCAACACACGACGAGCATGCCGTCCAAACCGGCGTTGTCCTTATTCCGCTCAACAAGCTGAAGAAGTCGCCGGCTAACGCGCGCAAGACCGCGCACGCAAAGGCCGATATTGAAGCGCTTGCCGCCTCCATTCACGCCAAAGGCATTCTGCAGAACCTCGTCGTCGCTCCGGAGTTCGCTGAATCGGGTCCGGCGACCGGCTTCTATTTCGTCACCATCGGTGAGGGGCGCCGCCAAGCGCAGCTCTTGCGCGTCAAGCGCAAGCAGATCGCCGATACCGAGCCCGTGCGTTGCGTTATCGATACCGGCAATGACGCTGCCGAGATCAGTCTTGATGAGAATGTCACCCGCTCGGCCATGTCGGTGATGGACGAGGTCGAAGCCTTCGCGGGCCTGGTTGATGGCGGCATGAGCGTCGAGGACATAGCACGACGCTTTGGCTGCACTGTGCGCCTCGTCGAGCAGCGTCTGGCGCTGGCGCGGCTTTCGCCTAAGATCCGCGCGGCCTATCGCAAAGGCGACATCAATCTGGATGTTGC
>CALBST010000370.1 GCA_937967425.1 uncultured Caulobacteraceae bacterium | reverse complement strand
ATGTCGGCCGGCAGCATGAACGGGCCGGCGGCGGCGTCCATGCTATCGCAGGTCGGGCCGTAGAGGCGGAACGGCGCGAGCTTGGCGCGCGAGGGTTGCTCGCGCAGCAACTTTGCCGGGAACGCCCAGTTCAGGTGCGTGGCGTCGAACAGCGTGCCGAAGGCGCCGTCGTTCAGATAGAGCGCATCGCCCTTGCGGAGCTCGACGCGCGTGACAGTCGAGCCGGCTTCGGCGACGAGCGCACGGCCGGGTTCAGCCCAGAGCTTTGCGTTCTGAGCGACGTACATCTCTTCGAAGCCCGCTTTGATCGCGTTGACGTACTCGATCATGGCGGGCGGGCTCATGCCCGGATAGATCGCCGGGAAGCCGCCGCCGACATCGACGACGTCGACCAGCACGCCGGCCTCAAGGATGGCGCGGTTGACCATGTCCATCGCCGTGCGGAATGCGTCCGGGCGCATGCACTGGCTGCCGACGTGGAAGGAGACGCCGAGGTTTTCTTCCGAGACCTGGCGGGCCTTGCGCAGCAGCGCCGGCGCTTCTTCCGCGGTGACGCCGAACTTGCGGGCGAGCGGGTAGGCGGCGCCGTCGCCGGAAACGGCGAAGCGGACGACCAGCGTCAGGTCCTTGGCGTTGTTGGTCTCGGCCAGGATTTTGTTGAGTTCGTCTTCGCTATCGAGGGCGAAGGTCTTCACGCCGAAATCGTGGAAGGCGCGCGCAATGGCGCGGCGGCTCTTCACCGGGTGCATGAAGGCGAGCTGGGCGCTTGGGAACTTCGAGTGGACGAGCGCCGCTTCGTTGTCCGACGCGACGTCGAAGCTTCTGATGCCCGCGCCCCAAAGCGCATCGAGCACCCACTCCGACGGATTCGCCTTCACGGCGTAAAAGGTCTCGCCAGGAAAATTGGCAAGGAACCATTCCGCAGCCGCGCGGACGCGGTGCGGGCGGGCGATAGCCACGGGACCGTCGGGCGCTTCACGCGCGATCAGGTCAAGAGGCGAGAGGACAGAGTCCATCCGGCTGCTCCTTAAACTTGTAACCGCTTTCGGCGGTTTCAGTTCATTCCCAGGCCGGCGTTAGTCGGACATGCTTTAATGTCAGGTCCGCCCTTGGGAGCTTGCGCCGGGAGATCGCCAAGAAGCGTCCTGCTTCCTGTTTCGTGCGATCCCCCAGGTGGCCTGGGCCGAGGGGGCGTTAGTGGACGCTGTTTCCAGGTCCGCCGGTAACGACGCGAAATATGGTGATCGTTCCCCAATGTAAAGAGTGATTGATGGTTAATTTCCCTTGCGCGGTCAGAACGATGCGCGGGGCCCACGCGCCCGCCCTCCAAATGTGCAGGTGAGGTGGCCACGCTACGTCACAAATACGAAATAGAACTGTCGCCGAGCCTTCGCTGATCCGTCGCGCAGCCTTCACGGCGCAGCACTAACCCCCGCCTCACCCCGGCAGTGACGCGAGTCGACTCGCGCGCTCTCGCCGGGCGGAGTTTTCGAAGGGGGTCTTCCTATGAAGAACGTACTTTCCAAGGTCGCGCTGGCGGCTTTGGCCACCGCGGCCACGACGACGGTCGCACACGCGCAGTCCGCGCCATCACACACCACCAGCTGGACCGGCACGGTCGGCGAAGATCGCTACGGCGATGCGCGCTTCAAAGTGCGCGGCCGCTGGCAGTTTGACGTCACGTCGAGCGATTGGGATACGCTGGCCGAAGACGGCGTGCGTTCCTACACCCGCCGGGCGTTCCTGGGCGTGCAGGGCCGCTTCAACGAGAACTGGCGTTACAAGGTCGACTTTATTCTGTCACCGGGCGACGACGCCGCTGGTCAAGTCGGCGTTGACGACGCGTTCCTGGAATACGTCTCCGACAATTGGTCGATCGTGATTGGCGAAGCCAACATCACCTCGCCGCTCGAAGACCGCATCTCCTCGCTCGACATTCCGTTCGTTGAGCGTTCGAGCGTGATCAACGCGTTTGAATACGGCCGCCGCGCCGGCGTCGCCTTCATCTATGGCGGCGCCAATTACTCGTTCGCCGCCGCTTTGCAGGGCGATTCGCTCAACAACGCCGACGCGAACTTCAACGCCGACGAATCCACCGCCATCAGCGGCCGTTTCACCTGGGCGCCGATTTTCGAAACCACGCCGGAAGGCACGACCCTCGTTCACGTCGGCCTCTCGGCCCGTCAACGCGACATCGGTGGCGACGCCGCGTTCCGTTATCGCACGCGTCCGCTCAACGGCCGCGGCACCCGCTGGATCGATGCTGGCGCCGGCGTCAACGGCGAGAGCGATCTCACCTGGGGCGCCGAACTCGCGCTGCAGCGCGGCGCGTTCGGCCTGCAAGCCGAGTATCACACGCTCGAAGGCGATACCGTGAACGGCACGAGCTACGAGTATGACGGCTACTACGTCGATCTCTATTGGTCGCTGACCGGCGAGAGCCGTCAGTATCGCGGCAACCAAGGCTCGTTCGGTCCGATCGCGCCGGCGCGCCCGATCACGACCGAGGGCGGCATCGGCCACTGGATGCTTTCGGCGCGTTACGACTACGTCGATCTTAGCGATCCGGCCGGCGGCCTCGCCGGCGCCGGACGCGGTGAGCAAACCGCTTACAATCTCGGCCTCGACTGGGTTCCGGTCGATCACGTCCGCTTCAAGCTGAACTACGCCTCCACCGAAATGGATCGCGTCGCCGGCGTGGATGACGAAGCCCAGATCATCAGCCTGCGCACGCAATTCGACTTCTAAGCCCCCCGAGTGAGGCGGAGGGCAGGGCCTCGCTCTGCTCTCCGCATTTTTCGAGGGACTTTGAGCAAACGGAGCAAGACATGAACATTCTCAAATCAGCGGCCGCTGTGATCGCCGCCTTGACGCTTAGCGCCGGCGTGGCGTCCGCCCAGCAGCCCTTCACGATTCAAATCGACGGTTCGTCGACGGTGTTTCCACTCTCGGAAGCCGTCGCTGAAGGCTTCCAGCAACAAACCCAGGGCCGCGTTCGCGTCACCGTGGGCGAGTCCGGCACTGGCGGTGGTTTCCGCAAGTTCTGCCGCGGTGAGACGCACATCTCGAACGCTTCGAGGCCGATTTCGACGAGCGAAATGGCAACGTGCCGCGCCGCGGGTATTCAGTATGTAGAAATCCCGGTCGCGTTCGATGCGCTTACCGTGGTCGTGCATCCTTCCAATCCGGTGCGTTCGATGACGGTCGCTGAGTTGCGTCGGGTTTGGGAGCCGAACTCGACCATCAACAATTGGCGCCAGATCAATCCCTCATTCCCGGATATGCCACTGGTGCTGTTCGGTGCTGGCACCGCGTCGGGCACCTTCGACTATTTCACGGAAGCTGTTGTTGGTCGCTCACGCGCATCGCGTACCGACTACACGCCGACAGAGGACGATAACGTCACCGTGCAAGGCGTGTCTTCGAACCCAGGCGGCATGGGCTACTTCGGCCTCGCCTACTTGCACGAAAATCAATCGCGTCTGCGCGGCTTGGCCATCGACAACGGCGCCGGCCCGATCGAGCCGAACGTCCAAAACGCCGAAAACGGCAGCTACGCGCCGCTTTCGCGTCCGATGTTCATCTACGTCAACGCAGCCGCGCTGCGCCGTCCGCAGGTGCAGCAATTCGTTCAGTACTTCGTGAACAACGCGGGCCGTTACTCGACGCAAGTCGGTTACATCCCGCTGCCTGCTAACGCCTACCAGACCTACCTGCAGCGCGCTCAGCGCCGCACCCAAGGCACGGCGTTCGGTGGCCGTCAGGCCATCGGCATCACGATCGCTGAATTGTTGGCCCGCCCGCTCGTCGTTGAGCCGGTGCAGCAATAAGGGATAAGTGAAACCCGGCGGGGGGATGAAATTCCGTCTCCCGCCGGGACTATCCTTCAGTTACAAGACCGCCAGGGAATCGGGGCTCGCAGGATGCGAGCCTCAGATGCGAAAAGAGGGCCACCGTGGAACGGGATTTCAGCGTACGGCGTGTCCGCGGTCTTGAGCGCGCGATGGAATGGTTGCTGTTTGCAGCCGCCCTTGTGGCGGTCGGCGTCGTTATCGGCATCGTCTATGTCGTCATTGCCGAGTCATCCAAGTTCTTCCTCCAGGTTTCGCCGATCGAATTTCTGACCGAGACGACCTGGACCCCTCTGTTCGAGAATCCGAGTTACGGCATCGCGCCACTCCTGACAGGGACGTTCATGTCTACGCTTGTGGCGCTTGCGGTCGCGGTTCCGCTTGGGCTGCTTGTCGCAATCTATCTGAGCGAATTTGCGAGCTCTCGGACGCGCGAGACGATCAAGCCGACACTGGAGCTGCTCGCGGCGGTGCCAACCGTTGTCTATGGCTATTTCGCGCTTCTCTTCGTTACGCCTCTGTTGCAGCAGGCGCTTCGGCCGCTTGGCATCGAGCTTCCGTCCTTCAACTTGCTTTCAGCCGGTATTGTTATCGGCTTGATGATCATTCCTTACATCGCATCGCTTTCCGAGGATGCGATGCGCGCGGTGCCGCGTTCCATGCGCGAAGGATCTTACGCAATGGGTGCGACGCGGCTTGAAACCGCGTTTCAGGTCGTGGTGCCAGCAGCTGTTTCAGGTGTCGTTGGCGCTGTCATTCTCGGCATGTCGCGTGCGATCGGTGAGACCATGATCGTGGCGGTCGCCGGCGGAACGCAGCCGCAAATGGTCGTAAGCCCCACCCAGCAGGGGGCGACGGTGACCGCATTCATTGCGCAAGTGGCGCTCGGCGACATCGCCTTTGGCACGCTCGAGTATAATTCGATCTTCGCGGCTGGCTTGGCGCTTCTCGTGCTCACGCTGTTGTTCAACTTCGTAGCCTTCTGGCTGCAGCGCCGCTACCGGGAGGCGTATTGATGACCGCGATCGACGCTCAACAAGTGCGTGATATCACGGCGCATCCGCCCGGCCTCGCGGCGCGCAAGTTCAAGGACTCTGCCTTCATCATATGGGGCATCGTCGCCACCATTATCGGCCTCGGCACACTGGTCACGCTGGTGGCGGACTTGTTCACCGATGGCGGCCATCGCTTGACCATGGCGTTCTTCTCGAGCTTCCCATCATCGGAGCCGGCGCAGGCCGGCATTCTCTCCGCCTGGGTCGGTTCGCTATTGGTTATCTTGACGACGGCGCTGTTTGCGATCCCGATCGGGATCTTGGCCGGCATCTACCTCGAGGAATACGCGCCCAAGAATACGGTGACGAGCGCGATCGAAATTGCCGTCAACAATCTCGCGGGCGTGCCCTCCATCCTGTTCGGTCTGATGGCGGTCGGCATCTTCGTGCAATTCCTCGGCAATCCGAACCGCTGGTTCAGCTTCTTGCCGCAAGGCGTGCGTGAAGCGGGGGCTGATCTGTTCGGGCAATCGATTCTGACGGCGGGCATCACGCTCTCGCTGCTGATCTTGCCAGTGATCATTGTCGCCACGCGTGAAGCGGTCCGCGGCGTGCCGCAGGAAATCCGCCACGCGGCGCTCGCCGTCGGGGCCACCAAATGGCAGGCGACCCAACATCACGTTCTGCCCTACGCGCTGCCGGGTGTGGTTACCGGCGTTATCATCGGCATCTCTCGCGCGCTGGGTGAGACGGCGCCGCTGATCATGATTGGCGGCTTGACGTTCGTGGCCTTCCTACCCATCACCCGCCCCGGCGACGCGACGTTCGAAACGATTGGCGTGCTCGATGAATACGGCGCGGCCGTCGATCCGAATGCGGTGGAAACCGTGACGATTCATCACGACGGCGTCGTCGTGTTGCCAGACTTCACAGAGCGCGCAGTACAAGCGGGTCAAACGCTTGAGTTGCCGCATGGGTCGACGGTTCAGTCGGTGGCGACCCTGGGTGACTCGATTGCGAGCATGAATCCCGCTCACTGGCTTGGCCAGGAGTTCACCGTCATGCCGATCCAGATGTTCAACTGGACATCGCGTCCGCAGGCGGAGTTCTTGGAAATCGCGGCGGCCGCGGGTTTAGTGCTGTTGTTCATCACGTTGCTGATGAACGGCACGGCGATCTATCTGCGCTATCGGCTGCGCAAATCGATCAAGTGGTAGGCTAGAGGGCGGCGCCCCTAGAACCTAAGCCCTAGACCCCAGCACCCTTCTTTGCGCGCTCAGCTGCCTTCTTTTCGCGCGCGATGCGGCGGCGTTCTTTGGCGCGTTTCCGCAAGTCGGCGAGCTTGTGCCAGAAGCGGCGGCCGCGTTCTTTCGGCAGCGGCTCCAGGTTTCGGCGGAAATCTTCGGCGCAAGCGCGCCAGGAATATCGCTCCGCCAACGCGCGCGCATCCTCGCGCTTCAGCTTCAACGCTTCGAGGCAGGCTTTCCGCAGATCGTTGTCGACGATGCCTGCGCCCGTGCCGGGTAGGATATCCTGCGGCCCCGGCGCCACGAAGCCCGCGACGGGCGTGCCGCATGCGGCGGCTTCGAGGATGACGAGGCCGAACGTGTCGGTGAAACTCGGAAACACGAAAACGTCGGCGTCGGCGTAGTAGCGCGCCAATTCTTCGCCGAACTTCGGGCCGGTGAAGGTCGCGGCCGGATACTTTGCTTTCAACTCATCGAGCGCAGGACCGCCGCCCACAACAACCTTTGAGCCGGGCAGATCGAGCGCCAGGAACGCTTCGATGTTCTTCTCGACCGCGACGCGGCCGACATAAGCGAAGATCGGGCGTGGGAGATCGGCAGGGTAGATGCCGCCATCGATGCCGCGCAGGCGCGGGTGGAATTGTTCGATATCGACGCCGCGGCTCCAGATCGCGGTGTTGCGGAAGCCCTGCAGTTCGAGCTGCTTCTGCATTGTCGGCGTCGCCACCATGACGCGGCCGGACTTGTCGTGAAACGCGTGCATGTAACGATAGCCGGCCCAGAGCGGGATCCAGCTGAAGCGCGCGGTGACGTATTCCGGAAATTGCGTGTGATAGCTCGTCGTGAACGGAAACTTGTGCTTCAGGCAGACGGCCCGCGCGTCCCAGCCTAACGTGCCCTCGGTGGCGATGTGGACGGCGTCCGGTGCGAAGGCCAGAAAGCGATCCTCGACATCGTCCCGCGCGCCCAGCGCCAGGCGGATTTCTGAGTAGGTGATCAGCGGCACGGTGTTGGGATAGTCGGCCGGGGAGATGACCTCGACCTCGCAGCCCATGGCTTTGAGTTCGCGATTGGTGTTCGACAGGGTGCGGACGACGCCGTTGACCTGGGGCTCCCACGCGTCAGTGACGAGCAGGATCTTCTGCGCCAGAGGCCGGGTGTCTGCTGCGCCGTTGGCGCTCGCGGCCTGCTCGGGCGGCGTTTGGGCGTCGGTGCTCACGGGGCGGGTTCTGGCGCGGGGGAGCCTGCGGCGCAAGGGGGCGGCGGCGCCCGCTTGCCCTAAGGGCTGGAGACGCGCATGTAGCCGGGCAATGCCTGTGAATTTGGCCCCCGCTCTGGAGATATTGCGCCGCGAGATGCCCGATCTCGTGGCTGTCTACGCCTTTGGCAGCGTCGCCAATGGGGGAGAACGCCCTGATAGCGATGTCGATCTGGCGATCTTGACGCGCCGGCCCATCGCGCGCCTTCGGGTGCTCGAAGTCCAGGAAATGCTGGCTAAGGCGCTCAGCCGGGACGTCGACCTCGTGGACTTGGCCAACGCGCCGACGATCCTTCAGATGCAGGCAATCGGTGAAGGACGGGCGCTGGAAACGCCCGACCCCGATGCAGCCGGCCTGTTCGAAGTTCGTGTCATGCGAGACTACCAGGATCTGAAGGCGCGCCGCGCGGAAATCGAAGCCGACATCGTGCGGCGTGGGCGCGTCTATGCCGGATAACGTGATCGTCGCGAAGGCCGACATTATCGAGCGGTGTATTAAGCGGTCGAGAGAGGAATTGGCCGCCAGCGCCGACTTTGCCGCCGACTATACGCGCCAAGATGCGGCGATCTTGAACGTCGTGCGCGCCTGTGAAGCGGCGATCGACATCATGAACCGCATTGTCCGCCTTCGAGGTTTGGGCGCTCCCGCATCAACCCGCGACGGCTTTGATTGCCTTTGTCGAGGTACGACCCCATGCAATCCGCCCTGACGCCGCACCCCGCCGCCGCCATCGATTGGGACGCGCTCGATGCGCTGAAATATCAGGACGAGGACACCGCGGTTGCGGCTCTGCTCGCTGATGCGCCCTTGGACGCCGCCGGCCGCGCCAGCGTCAATGCCGAGGCGCGGGCGCTCGTCGTCGGCGCGCGCGGGCTGAAGCGCCGCAAGGGCGTGATGGAGAGCTTCCTCGAAGAGTTCGGGCTCTCGAATGCCGAGGGCCTGGCGCTCATGTGCCTGGCCGAGGCGCTGCTGCGTGTGCCGGATGCGGAAACGGCGGACAAGCTGATCGCGGAAAAGATCAGCACCGGCAAATGGGCCGAGCATCTGGGCAATTCAGATCATTGGCTCGTGAATGCCGGCACGTTCGGCCTGATGCTGACCGGGCGCGTGGTCAATCTGCCGGAAGAGCTGAAGGGCGAGGCGAGCGAGGTTGTCGGTAAGCTGGTGAAGCGCATGGGCGAGCCCGTGGTGCGCGCTGGCGCCATGCAGGCAATGCGGATTTTGGGCGAGCAATTCGTGCTGGGCCGCAACATCCAGGAAGGCTTGAAGCGCGGCGCCAGTATGGTCCGCCAGGGGCTCGCCACGCGCTATTCGTTCGACATGCTGGGCGAGGGCGCGCGCACCAACGCGGATGCTGAGCGTTATCTCGCCAGCTACGCCAACGCGATCGATGTTGTCGGCGAAGCGGCGGGTGGGCTTGGGCCGCATGCCTCGAACGGCGTGTCTGTGAAGCTCTCGGCATTGCACCCGCGTTATGAAGCGCGCCAGGAAGAGCGCGTTTTCGCGGAGCTCTATCCGCGGATGCTGCAACTCGCGGAAGCCGCGAAGAGGTGGAACATCGGCCTCTCGCTCGATGCAGAAGAAGCCGATCGCTTGGTGCTGTCGCTGAAGCTGTTCGAGAAGCTTGCGCTTGAGCCTTCGCTGCAAGGTTGGGAAGGCCTCGGCGTCGTTATCCAGGCTTACCAGAAGCGCACGCGCGCGGTGATCGAGCGCTTGGTCTCGCTCTCGCGCCGCCGCGGCACGCCCATCCAGGTACGCCTGGTGAAGGGCGCCTACTGGGACGGCGAGGTAAAGCGCGCTCAAGTGATGGGCCGCCCGGATTTCCCGGTGTGGACCACGAAGGCCGCGACCGACGTCCACTACATGGCCTGCGCGCGTGATCTTTTCCGCGCTGGCGACGCCATCTTCCCGCAATTCGCGACGCATAACGCCCACACGGTCGCCGCGGTGCGCCGCATGGCCGCCAGCGCCGGGCGCGACAAGTTCGAATTCCAGCGGCTGCATGGCATGGGCGAGGCGCTTTATCTCGCCGTCGATCCGCCGCCGCAGGTGCGTGTCTATGCGCCGATCGGCGGTCACGAGGATTTGTTGCCGTATCTCGTGCGCCGTTTGCTCGAGAACGGCGCCAACACGAGCTTTGTCCATTCGTTCCTGGACGATGACGTTTCGCCTGACGTTGTCGCCGCCGATCCGATCGCGACATTGGAAGCAAACCCGCATCGCCACCGCCGTTTGCCGCCGCCGCCGCAATTGTTCGGCGCGAGCCGCCGTAACTCCGGCGGGCCAGATCTGTCGATTACCGCGGACCGCAACGTCCTTACCAACGCGAAGACGCCGCAGCCGGAGAAGGTAAGCGTCTCCGATCCGGAAGCCGCGATCGCGACTGCGCTTGCGGCGCAGGAAGACTGGAACGCGCGTGGCGGCGCAGCGCGGGCGGCCATCATCCGGGCGATGGGCGATATTCTGCAGAAGAACGAGACGGCGCTGATTGCGCTGACGGCGCGCGAAGCTGGCCGCAACTTGCAGGACTCCATCGACGAAGTGCGCGAGGCAGTAGATTTCTGCCGTTACTACGCTGCGGAGGCGGAGCGGCTTTTCTCAGGCGCAAAACCGCTGCCATCGCCGGCGGGGGAGACCGATCATTTGGAGATGCATGGGCGCGGCGTGTTCGTGTGCATCAGTCCGTGGAATTTCCCGCTGGCGATCTTCACCGGCCAACTCGCGGCGGCGCTGGCGGCGGGCAACACTGTGGTCGCCAAGCCGGCGGAGCAAACGCCGCTGATTGCCGAAGCTGCCGTAAAATTGTTCTACGAGGCGGGTCTGCCGCGCGAGGTTCTGCAGCTGGTGCAGGGCGCTGGCGATGTCGGCGGCAAGCTGGTCGCCGATCCGCGCATCGCAGGTGTGGCGTTCACCGGCTCAACCGAAGTGGCGCGCATCATCAATCGAACGCTCGCCGCCAAGGATGGCCCGATCGTGCCGCTGATCGCGGAGACGGGGGGGCTGAACGGCATGTTCGTCGATACGACAGCACTCAAAGAGCAAGTCGTCGATGACGTGCTGATTTCGGCGTTCAACTCCGCTGGTCAGCGTTGCTCAAGCTTGCGTATTCTCTTCTTGCCGCACGAGACGGCGGACGCAGTGCTCGAAACCTTGCTCGGCGCCATGGATTGCCTCGTCATCGGCGATCCCTCCGATCCGCGCACGGACATCGGCCCGATCATAGATGCGGAAGCGAAGGCCAATCTCGATAAGCACATCGAGCGTATGAAGTCCGAAGCGAAACTGCTGAAGCAGCTCGACGTCTCGAAGCTCGGCGGCAATTTCTTCGGTCCGGCGGTAATTGAGCTCAACAGTCTCGATCAGATCAGCCGTGAAGTGTTCGGTCCGATCCTGCACGTCGTGCGTTATGATCCGGCCGACATCGCCAAGATCGGCGGCGCGCTCGCTGCGAAGGGCTATGGCCTCACGCTTGGCGTACACTCACGGCTTGAGAGCTTCGCCAAAGAGGTGATCGCGTCTGTCCCGGCCGGCAACGTCTATGTGAACCGCACCATCGTTGGCGCGGTCGTGGGTGTGCAGCCATTTGGCGGTTCCGGGCTTTCGGGCACTGGGCCGAAGGCGGGCGGGCCGAACTATCTGCCACGCTTTGCCGAGGAACGCGCGATCAGCAACAATATCGCGGCACAAGGCGGCGATCCGCAATTGCTCAATCTGTAAGCGCGGCTAGACTCTGAGACATGTCCGATAACGTTACGCCCTTCCGCCGCCCGAAGCCGGTGCGCCCGCAGCAACAGGGTGGGCTAGGGATCAAGACGCATCGCGGCAAAGTTGTGCTTGCGCATCTGCTGACCATTGCGGCGTTCGTAGCGAACTTCCTACTGCGGAGCGTGCCGTGGTCTTTCATCGGGTTGATCGTGGGCATCGCGGCGGTGGTGATCGTCTATTCGAACCGCGGCGCGGCGATGCCTTGGGCGAACACACATCATGAGCACGCACTGCGCACGTTGATTATCGGCTACGCGTTGTGGGTGTTCGCGGGGCTGCTCGTGCTGATCAACGGCTCGCTCTACACGATCACGATCTTCATTCAGCTTGGCGTTGCGATCTGGGCAGTGCTGCGCGCCGGCATTGCGCTGGTGCTCGGCGTGATGCGCAAGCCGGTGCCGAACCCGCGCGGCTGGTTCATCTAGAGTCTGTACCCATAAACTGGATTCACAGGCTAGTTCACGATCCGGCAGCCGTATTCTTCTTCGTAGATCGCTTCGGAACTGATCGCGCCGAACAGCACGCTGGCGCGCACGCTATTGCCATCCTCTGTTATGGTGACGGTGTTGCGCGCTTCCTCAGGAAATTCGGCCATGCAGGAGTCGAGCGTGCGGCCGGTGATGTGCATGCATGAGCAGGTTTGCTTGGCGGCGTAACCGGTTGCGATGGCGGCGTACGCCAGTTGCCCGCGCGACGCCCACGCGCCTGCTCCGATTGCGAGCAGCCCAACCGCCAGCACGCCAACCCAAATCCAGCGTTTGCGCGACACTACCGCCTCCCCCTATGCTCGGCGCCAAGCATAGCGAAGACGAGGGGAAACGTCATGCTGCGCAGTTTGGTCATTGTCGCGGTTTTGGCTTTCGCAACGTCAGCGCAGGCGCAGCTTCATCCGCTGCCCGCGCAACCGGCGGGTGTTGCTTGGCCTGGCGCGGATTGGGAAACGGCGCCGCTGCCGGATGACGTCGATCGCGCGGCATATGATCTTGCGGTTACTGAGGCATTCGCTGGCGTGCATCCGTTGATGGGCGAGACGCGCGCGGTGGTGATCGTGCAGGGCGGACGTGTCGTGTTCGAGCGCTACGCCGATGGCTATACGCGCGACTCGCGGCTCAATTCCTGGTCAGTCGGCAAATCGTTGACGCACGCCTTGGTCGGCGCCGCGGTGCTAGAAGGCCGGCTTGGCATCGATGCGCCGATGGGCAATCCGGCGTGGCGCGCAGGCGATCGGCGCGCGTCGATCACTTGGCGGCAATGGCTGCAGATGGTCGATGGGCTGGACTATCAAGAAAGCGCCGCCGACGTTTCACAGGCCGGCAATGCGCGCATGTTGTTCGGCGACGGCCGGCGCGATGTCGTTCGCTGGGCCGCGAACCGGCGCCTGATCCACGATCCCGGCACGCGTTGGAATTACACATCGGCGGGGACGATGCTGATCTCGGATGCGCTCACGCGCCTCATCGTTCCGGACCCGCGCGATGCGAATGATCGCCGTGCGCGCATGCGCGCGTGGATGAACACGGCGCTGTTCGATCGCATCGGCATGCGCCCGATCGTCGAGTTCGATCCGCAAGGTACATTCTATGGCAGTTCACTTTATTGGGCGACGGCGCGAGATTACGCGCGCTTTGGCTATCTCTATCTGCGCGACGGCGTCTGGAATGGGCAGCGTGTGTTGCCGGAGGGCTGGGTCGATTTCGCACGCACGCCGGGGCCGGACGTGAACACTGACGTTTACGGCGCGCAATGGTGGTTGACGCCGCCGCACGGCACGGGGCGGCCCGATCGCTCGCTGATCGTGAACCCGGATTTGACCGACGCGTTTTCGGCGCAGGGCTATGAGGGGCAGATCATTGTCGTCGTGCCGTCAAAGGATCTCGTCATGGTGCGGCTCGGCCGCTTTGACGGCGGCGCCGAAGCGTGGAATGCGATGGGCGATTGGGCCGGGCGCTTGATCGGCGCGTTCGGCGACCGCCCGTGAGAGGCAAGAGGAGACGTCAATGTCAGACGATGGCCGCGATGTGAAACTCGAGTGCGCGAAGAAGCTGAAAGAGGCGGGCTTCAAGTATCTCGCTGCCGAGCTGGAGTTCGGATCGCTTTCAGGTCTCGCCAAGGACGAGCCGTTCTTCCTGCTGTGCGGCCGCGACCGGCTGGCGCCGACGGCGATCAAGGCCTGGATCGAAGCGGCGCGGATATCCAACGTGCCTGATCATAAGCTCGAGCGCGCGCACGAGACCATTGAAGCCATCGAAGGTTGGCCGGGCGACCGGCACTATCCCGACTAATCAGCGCAAGGCCGTGTGGACGCGGTCGAGGCTCGCGTAAAGCGCTTGGCGCATGTCGGTGTTGCGGCCGCGTAGCGCCGCTGCTGCGAAGGCGGAGAGTTCGTAAGCGGCGTCATGTTCGCCCTGATGTGCGGCGAGCATCGCAACGGCGTTGGCGCGATCGGCGAGCTTCGCCGCGCCGGGGCCCTGCGCGTCCAGAATGCGCATGCGGAGCTGGCGAAGGGCGGTGCTTACCGGCGGCGGATTGCCGGCATAATTGTAGCGGCGGCGCTCACGGATGCGCATGCCGCCCGGCTTGCGCCGGCGGTCAGGCCCAAAATAGTTCTCGTGATCAACCCACAACATCGTCTTTAACTTCGCCGCATTTTGCGGCTGGCGCGTTCTGCGTGTGTGGATGGTAGCGCAACGTGATTAGAGAAGCGTGTTCGCACGCGCAAAAAAATGCAGAAAACGTGGTCAATGCGCGTTAGCTATGTGAGGCGCCAAAACTCGTCGGCGCCCTCGGTAAAGGCGTGTTGGAAGCCGAGCCGGCGAACGAGCGCCTTCGAGGCGTCGTTCTGAATGTCGATCTCGGCCTTGAAGACGAGCGCGCCTTGCGTGCGCAGATGATCCATCATCGCTTTCACGGCCTCAGTGGCGTAGCCGCGGCCCCAAATGCGCGGGTCAAACAAATAGCCGATGGAGACGGCGTGATGCTGGCTCACAGTTGCCTCAACCGTGCCGAGCGGCGCGCCGTCTTCGCGGCGCCAGACGGTCCAGTTCAGCCATTGGTCGAGCCGATCCGGCGCGGTTTCCTGCATGACACGCGCGAAACGCGTTTCGACGTCGGCGGCGCCCGTTGGCGTCTTGTGTGGGACGTAGCGATACATTTCGGGGTGACGCAACGCTTCGAACATCGCCGTCGCGTCCTCAATGCGCGTGCGGCGCAGCTCAAGGCGTGGCGTAAACAGGGGGGCACGCGAGACATCGAGCATTAGAGTCCGACCATTGCGCGCACGTCGTCCGGCGTCTTCCCGCTCTCACGCAGCGCCCGCAGCGTCGCCGCCTGATCTCGCTTGGCGAGGCGCTTGCCGTCTTCGCCGAGAATGAGGCGGTGGTGGCGATAAGCTGGATGCGGCAGGCCGAGCAACCTTTGCAGCAGCACGTGCAGGTGCGCCGCCTCGCGTAGATCCTCGCCGCGGATGACGTGGGTGACGCCTTGCAGCGCGTCGTCCCACACTGAAGCGAGGTGATAGCTCGTGCCGAAATCCTTGCGCGCGAGCACGACGTCGCCATGGCGCTCCGGTTCGGCGCGCACCGGGCCGGTCTCGTCTTCGAACACGAGCGCGAAGTAGGCGGGGCCGAGCGCAGCGCGCGCCTTCTTCAGCGAGAGCCGCCACGCGAAGGCTTCGCCAGCTTCGAGCTTGGCCGCCTCTTCTTCCGCAGGCAGCGCCTCGCCGCGAAACGCTTCTTCGGCTTCGCCATGCGGCGCCGAGGCGATGGCTTCGGCGATTTCCTTGCGCGTGCGGAAGCAGCGATAGACCAATTGCCGCTCGATCAGTTTTTGCAGCGCCGCTTCATAGTCGGCCATGTGCTCCGACTGGCGCCGCACCGGTTCTTCCCAAGCGATGCCGAGCCAGGCGAGGTCTTCGAAGATGGCGGCTTCGAACTCCGGCCGTGAGCGCCCCTGATCGATGTCCTCAATCCGCAACAAAAAGCGCCCACCGGCGGCTTGCGCGGCGTCAAACGCAGTCAGCGCCGAGAAGGCGTGGCCGAGATGCAGGTGGCCTGTCGGCGAAGGCGCGAAGCGGGTGACGAAACTCATCGGGTCACATTCTATAGGCCACGCTTCCCGGACGCAGCCCCGGCTTCAAGCCGGGGTGCGATCCGGGATCCAGGAGCAACAGCTTTGCTTTGCCGGCCCCTGGGTCCCGGCTCTTCGCTGCGCTTCGGCCGGGAAACGTGTGAGGTGCTTGTCATTGCGAATGCGCGCGTTAGGCAGAGTTCATGACTGTGTTCCTCGATGGCCCCCGGATGCCGCCGAAGCGTGGTGGAAAACCGGATTCGCTGGTTATTTTTCTGCACGGATACGGCTCGAACGGCGCCGATCTCATTTCGCTGGCGCCGTATTGGGCGGACCTGTTGCCAGGCGCGGCGTTCGTTTCGCCGAACGCGATCGAGCCCGTTCCGATGGCCCCCGGCGGCTATCAATGGTTTCCGATCTCAAATCTCGATCCGCACTTGATGGAGCAGGGCGCAAAGACTGCCGCGCAATCGGTGGATCGCTTCATTGATCGCGAGTTGGAGAAATACGGGCTGACGCCGGACCGCCTTGCCCTCGTCGGTTTCAGCCAGGGCACGATGATGGCGCTGCACGTTGGCTTGCGGCGCGAGCAGCAGATTGGCGCGATCCTCGGTTTTTCCGGCGTGCTGGTGGGCGGGCGAAACCTGAAGGAGCACATGCGCTCCAAGCCGCCGGTTCTGCTCATTCACGGCGACCGCGATCCGACCATTCCGATCCCTGCGATGTTCGATTCGGCGGAAGCGCTTGCCGCCGCCGATCACGGCGCGCAGTGGCACATCTCCTACGGAATACCGCATTCGATTGGGCCTGACGGCCTGGAACTCGGCGGCGAGTTCCTCTCCATGTGTTTGAAAACCAAGGGTCTTGTCGGCGCCGGTTGAGGATTTTCGGCCACTGTGGCGCGAGTGTCATGAACGTGTCGCGCCAAATCAGATATAGCTGGTTCGCATCGGCGCTGCGGGTTGTGCTATACTGCGGTGCAGAAGGAGAGGCGTCTTCAGTCCATCGCGCGTAATCCGCCACCAGTTTCTTGAGCGGCTGCACTGGAGCAGCCGCCGATGACTGTTTCCAGCGTCCCTCTCGCGGGCTTCCCGGCGCTGGTTCTGAACGCCGACTTCCGCCCGCTTTCCTATTACCCGCTCTCGTTGTGGCCTTGGCAGGAAGCGGTGAAGGCCGTCTTCCTCGAACGCGTCGATGTCGTCGCGCACTACGATCAAGTTGTGCATTCGCCGTCTTTCGAGATGAAGCTGCCGAGCGTCATTTCGCTACGCGATTATGTCCATCAGGATCGCCCGCCGGCGTTCACGCGCTTCAATGTGTTCCTGCGCGATGGCTTCGCTTGCCAGTATTGCGGCTCGCCGGACGATCTCACCTTCGATCACGTTGTGCCGCGTTCGAAGGGTGGCCGCACGACATGGGAGAACATCGTCACGGCGTGCGCGCCATGCAATCTGAAGAAGGGCGGCAAGTACGTCCATCATTCGGGCATGCGGCCGTTCCGGCGCCCGCGCCGGCCGACCATGCATGAGCTGCAACATGTCGGCCGCCGTTTCCCGCCGCACCATCTGCACGAAAGTTGGATGGACTACCTCTACTGGGACGTCGAGCTGGACGCCTAGTCATCGAGCGACATGCGGATGGTCATTCGCTCGCTGCCGCGCATCACCTCGAGCGTCAAAGGCGATCCGCGCATCGCGGCGGAGAGCGCGTCCGGCGTGAGCGTACGAACCGCCGTGCCGTTGACGCTGATGATGCGATCTCCCGCTTGCAATCCGCTGCGCTCGGCGGCGAAGCCCGGCGCGATTTCCGCGACTTCGATTTCGGTCGCGTTTGGACCGCCATTGATCATGCCGATGCCGTAGCGGCGCGTGGGCGAGGCGGCGGCATCGACACGGATAGCGTCTGGCGCCGGGCTAGCGCGCACCTGTGAGAGTGCTTGTGTCACGGCGGTTTGAGCAACGCGCAATTCGCGCAACGCTTCGTTCAAGGCTTCCTGCGGCGCGGTGGCGCGATCCGGCGCGATGCCAACGCCTTCCCAACCCTGGCCGGTGCGCTCGATGTAAGTGCGGCCGACGGGAATGAAGACTTGGAATTGGTTGGCGCCGAACGTTTCGTCACCACCGTAGTGGCCAGCGCCGCGCGTGACGGCGCCGATGAGAGTGGCGCGGCCGGTTTCCTTGAGCGCGAGCGAGAGATGTTCGCAGGCGGAGGCCGTTTGGTTCGTCAGCACGAAAACGCGCGCGTCGGCCAGTGAACTCACGGGCGATGTCGGCTGCGCCCAGTGTTGCCAGCGGCGGATATTACGCGGCGCGCTGCGGATTTCGCGCATCGTCGCGGTGTTAGCGTACATGTCCTCGAGGCCGCGATCGGCGCCGGCGCGCGTGTCCATAGTGACGAGCTGCGTTGGGCGCGCGTAGAGGCGCGAGAACAGCACATCCATGACGCCGAGCGTGCCACCCCGGCAGGTGCGCAGATCGAGCACAAGTGCATCGGCGTCGGCGTATTGGTCGAGGATCTGCGCCATGCGCACGCGGGACTCCTCGTCGCCGGGCAGCATGTTGATGCGCAGGTAGGCGACGCCATCGGCGAGCCATTGAGCTTCGCCGAACGCTTCATCTCCTGGCGGCGCACGCAAAACTCGGCGTCCCGGCTCGGATCCACCGCTCAACGTTACGCGCAGATGCGCATCGCGATGGATCGAGTTGAGTTCGCCGGTGAGCTGCGCCGCGAGTTGCTGGGGGTCGGTGGCGCCATCGTAAGCGCCGGCCTTGGCGCGTTCGCGCAGATGCTCGGCGTAGCGCTGGGCCACGTCAGGGAAGACGTAACGCTGCTCCAACATGGCGGCGAGTTCTTCGACGGCGCCGCGGATGGCGTGCGGTTCCAGCCGGGCGCGGGCTTCGGCGACCACTTGTGAAACGGTCTGCGCCGGCGCCACGCCGCTGGCGGACATACCCATGACCAGGGCCGCTGCAGCTGCGCCCAAGGATTGCGCGAGATTCATGATACTCCCCAGATTGGCCTTGGGCTCCAAGGCGGCTCGTGGAGAGGCTTATGGGCCTAGTTCTTTGCGCCTGTTCGTCGGCGCTGAAACAAAGCTGAAATGTTAGCCGAGGCCGGCGGCCGCGTCGTTGAACGTGCCGTTCAGTGACTCGCCGATGGCGGTCACAGCGCCGATGATGACCATGCCGATCAGCGAGGCGATGAGGGCGTATTCGATCGCGGTGGCGCCGCGCTCGTCGCGGAGGAAGTTGAGAAGGATCATGCGGCGTTCCGTTCGATCAGGCGATTGACGAGAACCACATCGGCCGGCGGCATCTCATGCGCGCGTAGCTCTTGCGGCTGAACCCATTTGGCGGCTTGCGC
>CALBST010000369.1 GCA_937967425.1 uncultured Caulobacteraceae bacterium | reverse complement strand
GGCGTGTTGGTGACGGTGATGCCGCGCTGCACGGCGGTGGCGACATCGATATTGTCCACACCCGCGCCGAATTGCGCGATCAAGCGAAGCTTGTCGCTTGCGCGCGATAGGATGCGGCTATCGATGCGATCGGTGACCGTTGGAACCAGCACGTCGGCGCGCTGCACGGCGGCGGCCAGATCCTCGGCGGTGAAGGGCTTGTCCTCAACGCTGAGCTCGGCGTCGAACAATTCCTTGAGCCGCGTCTCCACGGCATCCGGGAGACGGCGGGTCACGACGACTTTGAGCTGCTTCGACGACATTCAGCTTCCATAAACCACGCCGCGCCGGGCTCCAAGCGAGGCGCGTAAAGGCAGTGTTTAATCTAATTCTTAAGCCCGCTTTCACGGCGCCTCGGCATGATCCGCCTTCCCTCCCGGCATGGCCAGGAGGCGAAGGTTCAAGAGTTGGGTCAATGCGCCGTGGGATTCTTGCCGCGTTTGTCGCGGCAGCCGCCTTGTTTTCATTGAACTCCGCGACAGCGGAGGCGCCGGCGCGCTACATGAGCTTGCGCGGCGATGACGTGGAAGGCCGTCAGGGCCCCGGCGCCGACCAACGGATTGCGTGGCTTTACCAGCGTGCTGGCTTGCCGGTGATGGTGTTGGCCGAGCGAGAAGGCTGGAAACATGTGCGCGATCCCGACGGCGATGAAGTCTGGATGCGGAGCGAAGACCTCGAAGCGCGCCGCACGGTCTATGTGCGCGAGCAAGCGACGCTGCGCCGGAGCGCACGCGCCGGTGGACAAGTGGTCGCCTATCTCATGCCCGGCGTCATCGGCGCGGTGACCGCGTGTGACGGCGATTGGCGGCGCGTCGCCGTCGGTGGGCGCATTGGCTGGGTGCAGAATTCCGCGCTCTGGGGCGGCGAATGCACGGGCCTGGACAGCGCAATTCGGCCCTGACGCGAAAAGCGTAGACACGGCTCCCCAAAGCCTTTCCCTTTAACCCTACTCGAGTGGGCGGGAGGGGGAATCCGTGCGTCATTTGATTTTCGTAGCAGTTTCGGCTTTTGCGCTGGGCGCATGCGAGACCATGCCGAATGCGTTCGCGCAGAGCGGAACAACGCCCGCGGCCACAACGGCGACCATCAACACCGCGCCGGCGGTGTTCACGCCGCCGCCGGAGCAGCAGCTCCTGGAGCTGGAACGTCAGCTCTCGGCTACCGCGCAGACAGAAGGTCTGGGCGGCGCACTGGCGCCTGCCATGCACCCGCAGGGCATGGTGATCCGCCCGGGCGCGATGCTCACCGGCACTGAAGAAATCACGCGAGGCCTCGCGCCGCCGGCCAATGCCGGGCCGATTTATTGGCAGCCCGATCGTGTCGAAGTTTCGGGCTCCGGCGATATGGGCATGACCAGCGGCCGCTACGTCCAGGTCATCACCGGCGCGGAAGCGCAGCAAGGCCGTTACGTCGTGGTTTGGCGGCGTGACGCTGCTGGCGATTGGCGGGTCCTGACAGAGACCCGGATTCCCGACCCGCCGCGCAGCGTTCGCCGCCGCTGAGCCATCGTCCTTGCCTTGCCCCTGACCTGCCCGGCCTGTAAGCCGGGCGGGAATTTTCCCCTATTTGGCAGAGACAAAGCATGGCCGAGCGCCCCTCGTCTTATTCCTACGAAGACCTGATCGCCTCCGGCGAGGGCCGGCTTCACGGCCCCGGAAACGCGCAGCTGCCGCTGCCGCCGATGCTCATGTTCGACCGCATCACCAAGATGACGGCCGAGGGCGGCGACCACGGCAAGGGTGTCTTTATCGCCGAGTACGATATCACGCCCGAGCGCTGGTTCTTTGAGTGCCACTTCAAGGGCGATCCGGTCATGCCGGGCTGCCTCGGCCTCGACGCGATGTGGCAATTGACCGGCTTCTACATGGCTTGGGCGGGCTCACCGGGCCGAGGCCGCGCCCTTGGCGTCGGCGAGGTCGAGTTCCGCGGCCAGATCACGCCGCACACCAAGCTCGTCACCTACGAAATTCATCCCAAGCGGGTCATCCAACGTAAGCTGCACATGATCGTAGCGGACGGGGTCACCAAGGCCGATGGCGTCACCATCTATACGGCCAAGGATCTCAAGGTAGGGCTGTTCTCGCCGGAGCAGCTTGAAGCGCAGATGAAGTCGTAAGGGAGCGAAAGCATGCGTCGCGTCGTCGTCACGGGCATGGGCATCGTCTCGTCCATCGGCAACAACCAGAACGAAGTGCTCGCAAGCCTGCGTGAAGCCAAGAGCGGCATCAGCGCCGCGCCCGAATACGCTGACAAGGGCATGCGCTCACAGGTTCACGGCGCACCGTCTGTAAAGCCGGAAGAAGTCGTCGATAAGCGCAACATGCGGTTCATGGGCGAAGGCTCGGGCTGGAACTTCATCGCCATGGAGCAGGCGATCCAGGATGCGGGCCTGACGCCAGAAGAAGTCTCCAACCCGCGCACCGG
This sequence comes from uncultured Caulobacteraceae bacterium, assembly GCA_937967425.1. The sequence continues at coordinate 3,208 of CALBST010000369.1, read as the reverse complement.
CATCATCATGGGCTCGGGCGGCCCCTCGGCGCGCGCGATCGTCGCCGCCGCTGATACCGCGCGCGAAAAAGGCGCAAAGCGTGTTGGGCCATTTGCGGTGCCGAAAGCGATGAGCTCGACGGCGAGCGCGACTTTGGCGACGCCCTTTGAGATCAAGGGCATCAATTATTCGATCAGCTCTGCCTGCGCGACCAGCGCCCACTGCATCGGCGACGCCTACGAGCAAATTCAGAACGGCAAGCAAGACATCATGTTTGCCGGCGGCAGCGAAGAACTGGATTGGACGCTCTCGGTGCTGTTCGACGCCATGGGCGCGATGAGCACCAAGTACAACGAAACGCCGCACAAAGCCTCGCGCGCTTACGATAAGAACCGCGACGGCTTCGTCATCGCCGGCGGCGCCGGCGTGCTGGTGCTGGAAGAATATCAGCGCGCGAAAAAACGCGGCGCGAAGATTTACGGCGAAGTCGCCGGCTATGGCGCGACCAGCGATGGCCACGACATGGTGGCCCCGTCGGGCGAAGGCGCCGTGCGCTGCATGCAAATGGCGATGCGCTATCTCGATCGGCCGGTCGATTACCTCAACACCCACGGCACTTCGACGCCGGTTGGCGACGTGAAGGAAATGGAAGCGGTGCGGGCTGTGTTCGGCTCGAAGCCGCCGCTCATCTCCAGCACCAAATCGCTGAGCGGCCACTCGCTCGGCGCCGCCGGCGTGCAGGAAGCGATCTACTCACTGCTGATGCTGAACAACGGCTTCGCCTGCGAAAGCGCCAACATTGAAGAACTCGATCCTGCGTTCGAAGACCTGCCCATCCTTCGCAAGCGCGAGGACCGCGAACTGAATTGCGTGCTGAGCAACTCTTTCGGCTTCGGCGGCACCAACGCGACGCTGGCGTTCACACGCGTTGCGGCCTGACTTCAGCGCGCCAGCACCCTCTTCGGGGTTCCGGTTTGCCTGCAAAGAGGCTATTGGCTCCCTTCAAACAGGAGTTCTGAACCATGGCCGACGAGTGGGTGTTTCCGAAGGGTGAGCTGATGCGCGGCAAGCGCGGGCTCGTCATGGGCGTGGCAAACGACAAGTCGATCGCCTGGGGCATCGCGCAACAGCTCGCGGCGCAAGGCGCCGAGATCGCCTTCACATACCAGGGCGAGGCGCTGGAGAAGCGTATCCGGCCGCTAGCCGAGAGCGTCGGCTCTCAAATCGTGCTCGAATGCGATGCGACCAATGATGCGCATCTCGATGCCGTGTTCGACCGTCTGAAAACGACGTGGGGCAAGCTCGACTTCCTCGTCCACTCGATCGCCTTCTCCGACAAGAACGAGCTCAAGGGCTCGTTCATCGAGAACACGAGCCGCGAGAATTTCCTCCGCTCGATGGACATCTCGGCGTTCTCCTTCGTCGCTGCCGGCAAGCGCGCGGCGAAGCTGATGGACCGTGGCGGCTCGATGCTGACGCTCACCTATCTCGGCGCCGAACGGGTGCTGCCGAGCTACAACGTCATGGGCGTTGCGAAGGCGGCGCTTGAGGCGTGCACGCGCTACATGGCGCGTGACCTTGGCCCCGAGGGCAAACGCGTCAACGCGATCAGCGCCGGGGCCATGCGCACACTCGCCATCGCCGGTATCCAAGGTGGACGCGGCCTCATCAGCACCGGCCGCGAATGGTCGGTGATGAAGGAAGATACCAGCATGGAAGGCATCGCCGGCTGTGCGCTGTGGCTGCTCTCCGATCTTGGCCGCTCGACCACCGGCGAAGTGATCCACGTCGACGCCGGCTTCCACATCGTCGGCGTGCCGAGCACGGGTGATCCGAACGAATGACGTGCATCCCGGGCACGCAAGGCTATAGCGCCGAAGCCCCGGATTTGCTTGAGCGTTACGAACGGATGGGCTTCGAGGGCGCGCACTTCGCCGTGCTCGATTTCATCGCGACGCCGCCGCTTGACGTGCTCGATATCGGCGCGGGCACCGGGCGTGACGCGGCTTGGTTTGCGCGGCGCGGTGACCGCGTGACCGCCATCGAGCCGACGCGGGAGATGCGCGAAGGCGCGATCGCACTGCATCCTGAACCGAACATCGAATGGATCGACGACTGTCTGCCGGATCTCACCTCGGTTCGCGGACGAGCGTTCGATCTTGTATGGATGTCCGCGGTGTGGATGCACTTCGATGCCAGCGAGCGCGCGGCGATCATGGCCACTGTCGCGCCTTTGGTGCGTCCGGGTGGTTCGCTGATGATCAGCTTGCGGCATGGGCCGATACCGGAAGGGCGGCGCATGTTCGATGTGGACCCGGATGAGACGACAAAGCTCGCGCAAAGCTCCGGGCTTGAGATCGTGAGCGCAGCGCGTTTTGACTCCCCCTACGCGCCGGGCGTCACCTGGGACAGGCTCTGGTTTCGAAAGGCGGTATGATGCAGCTCGCCCCACTCAAACGCGTTCTCGCCGCGCTACTCGGCATCGGTGGCGCCGCGAACGGCGTCTTCATGCTGGCAGCGCCCCCGCTTTGGTATGACAGCGTGCCAGGGCTCGCGCATACGGGCCCGTTCAATCCGCACTTCGTCATGGATATTGGCGTGGCTTATCTGGTCGCCAGCCTGGCGCTCATCGCACGCGCGTGGCGGCCACGTTACTGGCCGGCGGCTGTGGCGGGCGCGGCGTTTATGTGCGGGCACGCGATCATCCATGTCATGGATGTCGTCGCCGAGCGAACGGGGAATGTGGGCGTCGATGTGTGGCTCGTCATTGTTCCGGCGCTACTCGCCGCATGGGCCTCGTCACCGGCGAGAGCCGAACTAAGTTCGAAAGCATGAATTTCGCGCTCTGGACTGCAATCGGTATCGCGATAGGCGCTGGCATCGGCGCGGCGCTTAACAACATCGGGATCGGAATTGCCATCGGCGTCGCGATGGGGGCCGGCCTCGGCGTGGCCACCAACGCGTCGAACGGCAAAGACCCGCCAGATGAACCGCCACGGACTTAAGGTTCGGTCTGCGCCTCGCGCAGGATCCCCCGCGCCTCCTCCGCATCGTCCTTGTGCGCCAACAGACGCCAGCCGTGTTCCATCATGGACGGATCGTAGTCTGCCAGCAGCGCGTTGAACTCTGGCATCAATGTCTCGATGCCCGCGCTGCGCAGGAGCGATTGCGCGACTGTAGCTTCCGGGCGCGAAGCGAAGCTGGCGATGAGCACAAGATCGGACATGA
>CALBST010000368.1 GCA_937967425.1 uncultured Caulobacteraceae bacterium | reverse complement strand
ACGCTCGATGGCGCCATCACGCACGCGAGTTCATCGATCAAATTCTGCCGCATCGCCGAGGGCGCCGCCGATCTCTATCCGCGCTTCGGCGATGTCAGCCAATGGGACGCCGCCGCCGGCCACGCCATCCTCAAAGCCGCCGGCGGCGACATCATGCTGCTCGACGGATCACCGCTCCAATACGGCGGCAAACACACGGCCGACTTCCTCATCCACGGCTTCGTGGCGTACGCCAACGACGCGGCAAAGAGCGCGGCGCTAAAGGCGCTATAAGAGCCAGCGCGAATCTATCCGGCGGATACACTCACGCTTCCCGGCCAAGCTCACGCGTATCGAAGATGCAGGTGAGCGCAGAGCCGGGACCCGAGGGCGTTCAAACTCAGCATGTTAGCCCCTAGATCCCGGATCGCTGCGCGTCCGGGAAGCGTGCGTGGTGGAACGAAAAAGCGGGGATAGATCGCAATCAATCCGGTGGGCTTCCAACTTGAGTTAGAGTCTCCCCGTTCCGCATCACGGAGGGGCTCAACGGAATTCCAGCCCGGGTTTGCGAAGCGGAATGCGATCGAAGCGAGGTTTGCTGGCGGGGAATTGAAACCGTCAGGTCCGTGATCCTGGAAGATCACGCTCGCCGTTGGCCGCCGCACGACGGAGCAAAGAACTCCTCCCGGACGGAAGCTGGCGAAAAATCGATCGCGGGAACGTAGAGACGCGAGCGTCTTTTCCTTCTTCCCATCACCACGCGAACGTCTCTGCGTTCCCGCCCTCCGCCGCTGGCGCCCTCGCCGGCGAAGGCGCCGCCGCGCGCCTAAGCGCTCAGGCGTTCCACCAGGCGGCGCATGAACACCGCGCCCTCCTCGATCTGCGCGCGCTCAATCCACTCATCCGGCTGATGCGCTTGTTCAATCGAACCCGGACCACAGATCACCGCCGAAATGCCAGCACGCTGAAACAGCCCAGCCTCCGCGGCATACGCGACAGCGCGCGTCTCGTTATCGCCGGTCAACGCCCGCGCCAGCGCTTCGGCCTCACTGTCGCGGTCAATCGCCAAGCCCGGCGTGTTGGTGCGCCGCGTGATGTTGACGCCGCCCTCCGGCGCTCGCGCCTTGATTGCTGCGTCGAGTTCCGCAGCGGCCGCGCGGAATCGCGCTTCAATCGCATCGCCTTGAGCCGCTTCCGGGCAGCGGCAATCCCAGATGAACGAACAGCGCCGCGCCAGGATATTTCCCGCGGTGCCGCCCTCGACCTTGCCGATCGTCATCGTCGGCCCCGGCGGGTTGAAATGCGGATGCGTCGCCACGCGCGCCTCTGCGCCCATCTCGGAAACAAGCGACATGAGCTTCACCGCTTCCATCACGGCGGAGACGCCCTGATCCGGCAAACTCGAATGCGCTTCACGTCCGATCACTTCGACGATGAACGAGCGCACGCCCTTGTGCGCCGAGACCACCTTCATGCTCGTCGGCTCGCCCACAATCACTGCAGAGGGCCTGTTCGCCTGCGTCGCCAGTTCGGCGATCATCGACGGCGCGCCGAGGCAGCCGATCTCCTCGTCATACGAGAGCGCCAGCACGATCGGCCGCTTCAGCGCCGCCGTGCGCGCCGCATCGACGTGCGCCAACGCCAAAGCAATGAAGCTCTTCATGTCCGCCGTGCCGCGTCCGTAGAGCTTGCCGCCGCGCTCACTCAGCACCCACGGATCGCTTGTCCATGGCTGATCGTCCACTGGCACCACGTCGGTGTGCCCCGAGAGCACAACGCCGCCGCCAACATCCGGCCCGATCGACGCGTAGAGATTGGCCTTCGTGCCGTCCGCATTGGCGACACGCCGCGAAGCAATGCCGCGCTGGCGCAGGAAGTCCTCCACCCACGCGATCAATTCCAAGTTCGAATTGCGCGACGTCGTATCGAACGCGATCAGCCGCGTCAGAATTTCGAGCGTCGCGCCAATCTCACTCACTGCGCCACTTGCACCGGCGCCTGGCCGGGCTCTTGGTACGCCAGCAGCAAGATGCGGAAACGCAGCGCCGCATTCGGCGGGATCGGTCCACTACCGCGCGCGCCATAGCCGAGCGACCCTGGGAACGTGGCGACGACATCATCGCCCGGGCGCATGTGCGTGATGGCTTCCGAGAAGCCCTGCACCACCGCCTGCAGCGGGAAGTCCACCGGCTCGCCGCGCGCGAACGACGAGTCGAACACTTCGCCGCCTTCGACGAGGCTGCCTTCGTAATGCACCAGCACCGTCGCGTTCATCGTCGGCTTGCCGAGCGTTTCATCAAGCCCGCGGCGGGTGAATTGTAATTGAAGTCCTGAAGGCAAAGTCTGCACCGCTTCCTCCACGGCTCGGTTGATCGGCGCCGGCTCCTCGGGTGCGGGGACGCGGTCCATCACACTGCCATTGCCGCACGCGGCGAGAGCAAGAATGGCGGCGGCAAGCAAAGGTCTCATCATCTGTAAAGCGCTTCCGATTGTTCAATGATCCAAGGTTCAGCCGCACCAGCGCGCTCCCATTCCTGGAAGGCGGTGTCGGCAAAGACTGCTTCGCAGTATGCCCGTGCGAAATCCGGCGTGGTGACTTTGTAGGTGCGCAGCCGCGTACACATCGGCGCAAACATCGCGTCAGCGATCGAGCGCTGGCCGAACAAAAACGGCCCGCCGTGCTTGCTCAGCAAACGCTGCCAAAGCGCGAAGAGCTGCGCGAGATCGGCGCGAACGTTGGCGTCCCAATTCTGCTCCGTCTCCAAGCGGCGGCGGATGTTGCACGACATCGCCTCGCGGATCGCGGCAAAGCCCGCGTGCATCTCGCTCGCGGCGGATCGCGCTTCAGCCCGCACCAGAGCGTCAGCCGGCCACAACGACGGCGCTTGTTCAGCGGCCCATTCGCAGATCGCCAAGCTCTCGTAAATGACGACATCGCCGACATGCAGCGCCGGCACCCGTCCGCTCGGCGAGACGTCGCGAATTTCCTTGATCTGCGACCGGCCGTACCCCTCGCCGCCCAGCGGGATGATCTTCTCGTCAAACGCAATGGCGCCCCATTTCAGCGCCAGCCACGGACGCATGGACCACGACGAGTAATTTTTATTGCCGATATAGAGGACTGGCCGGGTCATTAACGGCGCTTGTTTCAGACGCGGCGCGCGAGATCAAGCGGCCCAGGCGGCGGTAAAGGCCCGGCCCTTGCGACGCCTCGCGCGCGAACAGGCTGAGGATAATTCGTGCGTTTCGAAACGGTACACCCGCGTGAACTGACGGCGGACGACGCCGCACTGTGGCGCGCACACCAAGCCGCCGATCCGGCGTTCGGAAGTCCATATCTGACGCCGGAATGGGCCAAGCTCATCGGTTCGGTCCGCGACGACGCACGCGTTTGCGTGATCCAGGATGGCGCAGGCTATTTCGGCGCACAGCGCCTCTCCCGCTTCGCCGCCATGGGGTTGGGCGCGCCAATCGCCGACTATCAGGGTGTCGTTGGCTTGCCGGGCCTGCCGGTTAACGGCGCCGAACTCTGCCGCGCCCTAAAAGTCGGGCGCATCGACATAACCCATGCTCCAGCCGGTCAGCACGTACTCAGGGGCGCCGCTGCGGGACAAGAAGGATCATGGATCGCGGAAGTGAGCGGCGGCCGCGACCTCTACGAAGCCGCGCTCAAGCAACGCCGCAGTGAGTTCGTACGTCAGACCGACAAGAAACTACGCAAGCTCGAACGCGAGCACGGCCACGTCGAATTCCGCGCGCAATCAACGGAGCGGGCCGACTTCGAGACCCTGCTTGCCTGGAAGAACGCACAGCTGAAGCGCTCAGGTCAGCCGGCAATCTGGGCGGCGCCTTGGATCGCGCAAACGCTGAACGCTTGCTTCGAGTCGCGCGATCCTCAGTTCGGCGGCGCGCTGTTCACGCTCTCAGCGCACGGCAAACTGGTGGCTGGCGCCTTCTGCCTACGCAGCGCCCGCGTGCTCCACTTCTGGATCGTCGCGCACGACAGCGCCTACGATTCCTATTCGCCAGGCGTACAGCTCGCGCGCTGGATCGCGGGCTGGGCCGGCGATCACGGCATTGCCGAACTCGATTTCGGACCGGGCGATTATCAGTACAAACGCCAGCTCTCCACCGGCCAGCGCATCCTCGAACGCGGCGTCATCGCCGGCAGCACCTGGTCCGCTGCGGTGCGCCGGACCGAGTACGCGATGCGGGCGCAGTTGGAGCAACTCCCGCAACGCCGCCTTGCCGCGCTGCCCGGCAAAGCCATGCGCCGCCTCGACCTGATGCGCGCCCTTCACACTTAGACCGCCTTCGAAACGCTCGCTTCGGCTTCGATCTGCCGTGACCTTCCGGTAATCGCATGGTAAATCCCGGCTTGAGGGATAGATGAGCGGCGCGCTCTCCAGCGCTTGCTCGGATGGAGGGTAAGAATGCGTCGAATCTTCAATGGGTTGGCGATGGCCGTTGTGGTCAGCGCGGGTTTGGTCGCGACGGACGCGCATGCGCAGTTCGGGCGGCCGCGCGCGACCCAGAGCGCGACGCCGGCCGTGCCGCGCTGCGCCCAGAGCCTGGGCACGCTCACCATCCAAAATGGCGACACCTACCAGGGCTGGCGTCAGTACAATCTGCAACCGCCGGCCGGCCTGCTCCGCGTCGTGGTTCAACAATCCGGCTGCTTCACGCTGGTTGAGCGCGGCACTGGCCTCGCAGCGGTGCAACGCGAACAGGCGCTCGCGGGCGGCGGCCAGCTGCAACGCGGCTCGAACGTCGGCGGCGGTCAGATCCGTGCCGCCGATTATGTGCTGCTCGCCGACGTCGTCGCGCAGGACAACAATTCCGGCGGCGGCGGCTTTGGCGCGGCGCTCGGCGGCGCTGTCGGCGGCACGCTCGGCGGCGTCATCGGCGGCATGGGCACGCGCACGCAGCAAGCGACCACCACGCTCTCGCTCATGAACGTTCGGACCTCCGAAACCGCGGTCGTCACCGAAGGCAATGCCCAAAACCGCAACATCACCTGGGGCGGCGGCGGCTTTCTCGGCGGCGGTGGCGCAGCACTTGGCGGCTACACCGACACGGAAATCGGACGTGTCGTTACTGTCGCGTTTATCGACGCCTACACGCAAATGGTGACGCAACTCGGCGGCGTCGACACCAGCACGTCTGCTGCGGCCGCTGCTCCGCAGCGTACTTATCGCACGACGCAAGCGACGCCGCTGCGTTCGCGCGCTGGCGGCGGCCAAGTGTTGCGCAACCTTCCTGCGGGCGCGATCGTCTATCCGACGGGCGAACGTGACGGCATGTGGTGGCGCGTTGCTGACGAGAACGAAAACGAAGGCTGGGTGAACAACGATTTCCTCCAGCCCGCGCAATAAGCGCGAACGCAATTCGCTCTAAAGTCGAGGGCCGCGCACCGCAAGGTGTGCGGCCCTTTGACTTGACGCAAAGCGCGGAACGCCAATTTCCAGTCGAGCGTTGCAGACCAGAAGGAGAAAACGATGCTGCAAGACGGAACCGCCTGGATGTTGGTCGCTGATGGTCGCCGCGCGCGTGTGCTGGTTGAGCAACGGCGCGGCGCCACGCTCGAGGAGCCGGCTGAATGGGTGATGGAGATTAGCCAAGAGGACCTCTACGACCCGCAGGACCGCCCGCCCCGCAGCTTCGACCGCGTCGGCCAGGGCCGTCATGCAATGGATGGCGGGCGCAGCCTCCATGAAGCCGAAGAAGAGAAATTCCTGAAGCGTGTCGCCGATCGATTGGGCGAAGCCGAGAAGCACAGGGCGTTCGATCACCTCGTCATCGCCGCCCCGCCGCGCGCGTTGGGCTTGCTGCGCAACCTGCTTCCTCCCGGCGCGAAAGCACGCATCCGCGCCGACTTGTCTAAAGACTTGGTCGACGAACCGGCGACGAAGCTGCGCGAACGCCTGACCGAATTGTTACGCTAAGCCGCCGCCGATACCGGATCGTGCTCGGCAACGAAATGGCCGGGACCGACTTCCATCCATTGCGGGCGATACTGCTCGGCGTCCGGATCGTCGATCACGCGCGACTTGAGGAAACGCAGCGGCGCGCGCGTATCGAGCGGACTCGGGAGATCGCCGACGAGGCGCACACGCGGCTTGTTGCGCGCGATATCTGGATCAGGCGTGGGCGCCGCGGCGAGCAATGCCTTCGTGTAAGGATGGCGCGGATCGCGCAGGATCACTTCCGCCGGGCCGTATTCCACCGCGCGTCCGAGATAGAGAACCAAGACGTTGTGTGAAATCTCGCGCACGACCGCGAGGTCGTGGCTGATGAAGAGGAAGCTCGTCCGATACTCGCGCTGCAGATCGGCGAGCAGCTTCAGGATCTGCGCCTGGATCGAAACGTCGAGCGCCGAAACCGCTTCGTCGCAGACCACAAGCTTCGGCTTCAAGATCATCGCGCGGGCAACGCCGACGCGCTGGTTCTGGCCGCCTGACAGCTCGTGCGGGTAGCGATTGATCAGGTCAGGATCGAGGCCAACCTGGCGCATCATCTCCTTCACGCGTTCCTCGCGCTGCTCGCGCGTCAGCGTTGGCTCGAAAGCCAGCAGCGGTTCGGCGATCGAAGCGCCAAGCGTCATGCGTGGATCGAGGCTCGCAAGCGGGTCCTGGAAGACGATCTGCAAATCCTTACGCGCTTGCCGGATGGCTTCACGCTCATTGGCAAGCAGATTGCGCCCGAGGAACGTCACGTTGCCGCCATTGCGCGGCAGAAGCTGCACCACAGCGCGCGCCAGGGTCGACTTGCCGCAACCGCTCTCGCCGACGATGCCAAGGGTCTCGCCCGCATTGAGCTTGAAGCTCACGCCATCAACGGCGCGCAGCGGCTTGTGCCCGCCGAACAGCGCGTTGGACTTCACCTTCACCGGAAAAGTCACGCGCACATCCTCCACATCGAGGATCGGCGCGCCCGTTTCCGGCGCAGGCAGCGCCACATAGCGCTCGCCGTCGATGCGGGGCACGGCCTTCAGGAGCATCTTGGTGTAGTCGGCCTTCGGCGCAGAATAAATCTCCTCCACCGTCCCCGTTTCGACCACCTCACCCCGGCGCATAACCGCAACGCGCTGCGCCATACGCGCGATCACTCCCATGTCGTGGGTGATCAATGCGACGGCGGCGTTCGTGTCCTTGCGCAGGTCCTCGATCAGATCGAGCACTTGCGCTTGCACGGTTGCATCGAGCGCCGTCGTCGGTTCGTCGGCCACGAGCAAAGCGGGCTCGGCCATCATCGCCATCGCGATCATCACGCGCTGGCGCATGCCGCCGGAAAGTTCGTGCGGATATTGCGCAAGCCGGCGCGCGGCTTCGGGAATGCGGACGCGCTCAAGCCATTCGATGCAGCGCTGGCGCGCAGCCTCGCCCGTCACCTTGAAGTGATGCTCCAACACCTCGCCCATTTGCGTTTCGATGGTGAGGTGCGGCGTCAGCGCCGTCAGGGGATCCTGAAAGACGAACGCGACGTGGCGGCCACGGACCTGATCCAACTCGCGCCGCTGCAGACCGAGCACTTCGCGGCCCTGAAATTTCACCGAGCCGGAGACGCTCGCGTTGGCCGCGGTCAGGCCGAAGGCAGCTAGAAAAGTCTGGCTCTTGCCTGAGCCGCTCTCCCCCACAATGCCCAGGCATTCGCCCTTACCGATGGTCAGCGATATGCCCTTCACCGCCTCCACGTCGCCGTCCGGCGTGTCGAAGGTGACGGCGAGGTTGGAAATTTCGAGAACGGTTTCAGTCATGGACGCGGAGACTACCCAGCGTTCGCCTCAAGTCCACCACCAGCTGCCGCAACGGCGCCGGAACAAGACGAAACGCCGCGGAACGGGCATCGCTTCGACAAAGCCAACGGCGCCCGCTAAGCATCCAGGACGGAGCTGACCAATGGCGCAAATGAACTACCTCACCCAGTGCACCTTCGATTTCGGCGCATTGGCGCAATTGCCCAAGGTGCTGAAGGCCAACGGCGTCAGCCGGGTGTTCGTGGTGACCGACCCCGGCCTCAAGGCCAATGGTCTGCTCGACACGTTGCTTGCGGCGCTCGGCGCGCCACCTGCGGGCATTTTCACCGACACGCCGCCAAACCCGACCGAGTCGGCTTCGCGGGCCGCCGCCGACGTCTACCGCGCTTCTGGGGCGGACGGCATCGTGGCGTTCGGCGGCGGATCGTCCATGGACCTCGCGAAGGCGATGGGCCTGATGGTCACACATGAAGGGCCGTTCGAGCGTCTTGGCGGTTCGAAGCGCGGGATGAAGTTCATCACCAAGATTCCGCCGCTGGTCGCCGTGCCGACAACGGCAGGCACCGGCAGCGAAGTTTCGCCGGGCGCCGTCGTAATCCTCGACAACGGCATGAAGGAAACATTCGTCTCGCCCCATCTCGTGCCAATCGCCGCCGTTTGCGATCCGGAATTGACGCTGGGCCTTCCTGCCATACTCACGGCTGCGACCGGCATGGACGCGATGACCCATTGCATCGAGGCCGTGCTGACGCCGGTCGTGCATCCGCCGGCGGAGGCTATCGGCGTCGACGGCGCCGAGCGCATTGGCAAGTGGCTAGAGATCGCGGTCAAGGACGGCGCCAATCGCGATGCGCGCTGGCACATGATGATGGGTTCGTTCGAGGGCGCGCTCGCGTTCGCGAAGGGCTTGGGCGCAGTGCACGGGCTTTCACATGCGCTCGGCCGCATCCACGAACTGAAGCTGCATCACGGCACGCTCAACGCGGTGATCCTGCCCCACTCGCTTGCGATGATCGGCAATGCAGCGGAAGAAAAGTTCGCGCGTTTGCGTCGCGCGCTCGGCCTCGCGCCCAACGCTGACCTGGCTCAGTACATCGCCGATCTGAACGCCCGCATCGGTTTGCCGGCGAACCTGAGCGC
>CALBST010000367.1 GCA_937967425.1 uncultured Caulobacteraceae bacterium | reverse complement strand
TGTACATCAACTTGTTTGTTTTTTCAACTAGTCTACTCGCGGCGTCGCTCGTTATGGACATATTGACTAATCCATACCCAAGCCCTATATTTGGGAAATGAGCACGAAATCAATCCTTTCCGCCCCGCACTTCCATGACGAGCAGGCCGCGTATGATTACGTCGAGGCTCGCCTGTGGCCCACCGGCCCGGAATGCCCCCACGCGGGCTGCGGCGTGATCGGCAACGCCCACAAGATGACCGGCAAGAGCACCCGGATCGGCCTCTACAAGTGCCGGGAGTGCCGCCGCCCCTTCAACGTGAAGATCAACACCGTGTTCGAAGGCTCGAACATCAAGCTGCACATTTGGCTCCAAGCGATCCACTTGCTGGCTTCATCCAAGAAGGGCTTCAGCGCCAACCAGTTCGCGCGGACGCTCGGCATCTCGCTGAAGGCTGCTTGGTTTCTTTCTCACCGCCTGCGGGAGGCGATGCGCTCGGTTGATCTCATCCCTTTCGGGATGGCGGGCGGCGCCGTCGAAGCCGACGAAACCTTTTGGGGCATGGACCCTGACTCTTTCAGCCCCACCCGTATGGGCGGCTACGGCGCGATGAAGGTGCTCACGCTGATCGACCGGGAGAGCGGTCGCGCCAAGAGTGTTGTGATCGACGACCTCAACCGGGAAACCATTGAGCCAATCCTGCGCGAAAACATTGCGCGCGAAGCGCGGCTAATGACTGACGAAGCGCACCGCTACAAGCGGGTCGGCAGAGAGTTTGCCGAGCATGGCCGCGTCAATCACAGCAAAGACGAGTATGTCTCGCCTGATGACGTTACCGTGCATACGCAATGCGTCGAGAACTACTACAGCGTGTTCAAGCGCGGGATGAAAGGCACTTATCAGCATTGCGCCAAGCGCCACCTTCATCGCTATTGCGCCGAGTTTGATTTTCGCTTCTCCAACCGCGTCGCGCTTGGCATCGACGACAAAGCCCGCGCCGATCTCCTGCTTGCTGGCGTGAAGGGCAAGCGCCTCACCTATCAAACAACTAACGGCGGGCGGCAGAGCGCCGACGCGCCGCAAGCCTAAGAAGCGCAATGGCAGAAAACGCAAACGCAACGCCAAGCCCGCCGATTAAGGCGGGCTTGGCTCGCGCCTTAGGCCGGACGGAAACCCGGCGCGAAGCGGATCGGAATGCTCTGATTGCCGGCGATCAGGTTCATCGCGTGGAGGGCCGAAGCGTAACGCTTATAGCCCTCGCCGGAGTCGGCGAGCGTGCGGCCGTTACCGGCAACAAGGCGCCAACGAACTTCGCCAGCGGCGTCGGGATAGCAGTAGAAATGCATTGGAGAGATCCTTTTGGCTGAGCCAAAATTCAATCGGTACCTGATTGAGTACCAATACGAAGGCGCGACCTGGAACCTTGAGCTTCAAGCCGCGAGTCGCGCCGATGCAGAGGCGCGCTTGAAGGCATTGCCGTGGGCGCGTTTGCTCGGCGAGATCACGCTTTCGGCGTCCATCAAAGAGAACTTCTTCACCAAGTTACTGGCAAATCTGTTCCGCTAACGCACCTATGATGCGTCATTGAAGTGGACCCATGAATCGCGCGTGTGATATAACCGTTCGGCGGACCGCTTTGCGGCCCGCCTACGGTCGTCAGACTAATGTGGCGGCGTAGCACATAGGCGTTCTCCTTTCAGGGCCGAGCCCCGAACTGTGTGGCGTCCAATGTCCGGGGGCTTTGGCCGCAAAACTTCGGCCCCTGAACGAGTTGAGAAGCGCCCAGTGAGAGATCACTGGGCGCTTCAAAGTTGATCATCCAATGTGACGTCGCTGATCGCCAAGTATTGCGGCGAGAGGCTGTAGACGCGCCCCTCACGCACCACGATTCCGTCTGGATCGATCAAGCGGGATAGCTGGGGACTTAGGCTTTCTCTCTGCACGTCACGTCCGTATGCGGTCCTGAAAAATTCCAGCAGTGTTTGTGCTGTGGCGCCGGCCGGGAAGTGCTCTCTGAGCGCCCTGACGACCATTTGCTTGAGTGTCCAATCCTGGAAGCTACCCGGAGGGCCGGTCCCGAGCCGACGCGCCACGTCGAGTAAAGGCGCAGGCTCCGGTCCAAGCGCAGCCCGCGCGCGGCGCACGTCTGCGAGCTCGTTCTCAAGCGGCTCCTGCTCCTTCCGAAGCGCGGTCAGCCGATCAACGAGTTCCGTCTCGCGGTGAGCGAGATAGTCCCTAAGGGAGGGGGGAGTTTGACCCATGCCCTAGGAACATACGCCAATCGGCGAACGGCGTCTAGTCAGGTCAGTCTGCAAACCTGAGGGAGAGTCGTTAACGAGTCCCTAATTTGGACTCCGGGGAGTTAGGAGTTTATTAACCTGCATCGCATTGGACTATTTTTGTTCCTATCGCGCGGTCCAAATTCCTAGGTCGTTACGGCTTCCTGTGGAGTATGCGGCGATTCGAGCGCACGCGCGCAAATCGCTTTATGCTGTGGGAATGGCCGAACCCAAGAAACCCAAGCCCAAGGACACCCGGACCCAGCAACAGCGGTTCGAGGACTTCGCCCGTGAGCACGGCGCGACAGAGGATGTGCTGGATAAGGCGCTAGGGGACGTGAAAAAGCCTAAGCCCAAGAAGGACTAAGGTGTCTGCGAGCGAGATCGCCGTGACGGCTTATGTCGTGGTCTTCGGACCAATCGGCATCTTTGCGGCGATCATCCTCCTGAAGTGGAAGAACCGGCGGGACGAGCGAAAGCTGGACGCCGAGATGGCCCAAATCCGCGCGGACCTCGCTAAAGGCGAGCAGAAGTCAGACTAACCCTAGCAAAATCAACAGTTAGTGGCTGGGTATGGATTCGCGAACATGTCCCTCGTTATTGACATTTAGTCAGTTATCTTTTACACGAAGTCTGTATAAGCAGACATTTTGAGGTATTTGGGGATGTCGTTCCGCGAAAGAAGC
>CALBST010000366.1 GCA_937967425.1 uncultured Caulobacteraceae bacterium | reverse complement strand
GATTGGCCGCGCGCTCGGAAGCCGTCTCCATCAGCCCGACGAGGCCATAGACGGCGTCGATCCGCGTTGACCAGATCATGTGCGGCGCCCGGCCCGCTTGCAGGAGCGCCTCGCGGTTATCTGATGCGGTCCGCGTCCGGACAACGCGGCGCGGCGGCTGCACGGCGCGCCAAGGAAACGTGTGCGCACCGACCCAAAGCGCAAGCGCGTACTGGTTCGGCAAGGTCGACCAGCCCCACACGGCGGGCGCGACCAGCACAAGCCGATCGATCTCTGGCGCATTTTCGGCGCCGAACGTGGCGATCGCTTCGGCTGAGCCCATGGAGTCACCGACGACGACGATCTTGGCGCCCGGATGCGCACGGCGCGCGACAGCGACAGCAGTGCGAAGATCCTCCGTCATCAAGTGCTCACCGGCCCACACGCCGCGGCGTGGCGAACGACCGAAGCCGCGGGCGTCATAGGCGTAGAGTGCAACGCCGCGCTCAGCGAACCACGGCCCCATGAGATAGAACGTGTTGGCGTAGTCGTTCATGCCGTGCAGGCCGATAATGACCGCGCTTGGTTCTTCGTCTCCGGCAGGCAACCACGCCGTCAGGCCGAGTTCGGCGCCATCGAAGGAGACGAACCGCTCGTTAGCTGCGTCGAAATGCGGGCCAGCGAATGTATCCAACGGAGAACCCGCGCGCTGCACGGTCGGCACGCATGCCACGAGCAACATCATTGCAAGGCAGATGAAACTCTGCGCCGCAATTCGGGGAGCAAATCTCGTTCGAACCATGGATTACGCTTCAGCCAGCCCGTATTTCGCCACGACGGATGCGGCAAAGGCATGACATTGGCGGGGTAATCGCGCCATGCGCGCACCGTTTCGCCAAGAGTCGGCTTCACCGCAGCGCCGAGATGATAGCGTTGCGCATAGGCGCCGACTAGAAGCGTCAGTCGAACATTCTTCAGAAGCGGCAGAAGGCGCGGACGCCACAATTGCGCGCATTCGCGGCGTGGCGGCAAGTCGGCGCCGTTGACAGTTCCCGGAAAACAAAAACCCATGGCAGCGACGGCAATGTTGCTTTTGTCATAAAACGCTTCGCGGTCGAGCTTCATCCATTCGCGCAAACGATCACCGGATGGATCGTTCCACGGGATGCCACTCTCGTGCACGCGCCGGCCCGGCGCCTGGCCAGCGATCAATATGCGCGCGCGTGCATCGACCCAGATCACAGGCCGCGGTTCGTGCGGCAACGCCGCGGCGCAAACGCGGCAGGCACTGATCTCTTCAACGATGGATTTGAGTGCGCGTGACACTGAAACTCTTTGCCTGAACGGCGCGCACGCGTCGACGACCGCTGGCAGCGAGGCGCCGCGGCAATTTTTATTGCTCCTCTTGAATGGGAGCCGGGGCGCGCGATCCGCGCTGAGTCGTCTCTAGTGGGTGCGGCGCTGGTCTCCCAACTCCGCCGCGCGCTTCGCGCGCCCCGTTTTCGCGATCGTTTTTCCCGGCTTGAGACCGAGGAGTTGTTGAACGCCGGCTTTCGCCGGCTCGCCACCTGAACGATGGATGTTCGGGGACCAACCGCCATCGACGGCTCTTCCCTCTGGGGCTTAGCTCCATGCTCTTTTCGCCGGTGCTACGGGCAGAGCTTCCGTTGCTCTGGGCTCCGCGGTTTCACTCCCCCCGGACATTCGGATCGATCGCTCAATCACTCCCGCCGACCGTTGCCGCACATCTCAAAGTTTCGGACGTCTCTGAAATCTCCCGTGCGCGGCGGAGCTCAGTGTACGGGCGTTTTTGAGGTGTTGGATAAGTTCGTGCGTATCCTACACAATTGGAGCGCGGGCCTCCGGCCCGCATTGGGCGCAAGTGCTTGAAAGCTTGAAGGTGATGCGGGGCGGAGCCCCGCGTTCCA
>CALBST010000365.1 GCA_937967425.1 uncultured Caulobacteraceae bacterium | reverse complement strand
CGCGACATCTTAAAAAAAGCCGTGGCGTGCTTTGCGCGAGACCTGCCGTGAAGTACGCCTTCATTCGCGACAATAACGGGCGGTTCAAGCTGAAGCGCTTGTGCGCGGCGCTGGGCGTATCGCGCAGCGGCTACTACGAATGGCTTGGAAGACCCGCGAGCCGGAGGGCGACTGAGGATCGTGCGCTTCTGGACCGCATCCGGTTGTTGCACCGGCAGTCGCGCGAAGCTTATGGCGCCTACAAAACCTGGCGCGTTCTGAAGGTCCAAGGCATCGCCTGCGGGAAGCACCGTGTCGCTCGGTTACGCAGGCAGAACGGCATTGAAGCGCTTCGCAAACGGCGATTTCGCGTGTCGGTCGAGCATCACAAGCGAGCGGCCGCAGCTCCCAACATACTCAACCGCCAGTTCGCCGTCACCAAACCGAACCGCGTTTGGGCCGGTGACACGACCGTCATCCCGACGGGCACGGGATGGCTGCATCTGGCGGTACTCCTGGATCTCTATTCGCGCCGCGTCGTGGGTTGGGCCATGGGCAACGATCGCAGTCAGGCTCTCAGCCGCGCCGCATTGGAAATGGCGATCGAGCAAAGACAGCCGATGCCAGGACTACTTCATCACAGCGATCAGGGCTCAGCCTATGTCGGCGCGGACTATCAGCTGCAACTGCAACGGATTGGGGCCGAGATCAGCATGAGCCGCAAAGGCGATTGCTTCGACAACGCCGTCGTCGAGAGTTTCTTCGGCAATCTCAAGAACGAGGTGGTGCATCATCGCCGCTTTCAGACCCGCGAAGAAGCGCGTGCTGCCATCTTCGATTACATCGAGTTGTTCTATAACCGGCACCGCGCTCACGCGACGCTGGAATTCGTGAGCCCGGCGGACTACGAAGAGCTACGCAGTGACGTCACTCAAACCTGTCCGGGAAACCCGGGTTAGCTCAAGTGAGCGACTGATGGACCGTTCCCTCCGTTCGTAACAATTGGCCATCGGGGCATTGTTGGCCTATTGCGGCCGTTCCCTCTCGCGTCGGAGACGTCGGTTGTGTGCTCAACGTCGGACGTAGTGTCTCGACGCCGCACCGGGTGAGCATGTTTACGCATGTCATTTCCAGTGCAGGGCGTTCTTATCGGTTTGCTCCGGTATGACTGACGTCATGGCATGGCCGTCGGAGAGCATGGCTTTGCGGTTCAATATTGTGACGATCAACGCCACGGACGCGAACACGGCGGCATCGTGCGGTTGCGCATCGGGCCAAAGTGGATTGTTGAGTTGGAAGTGAAATAGCATCGCAAGCAGAATACTGCCTCCGCTGGTATTGAAGAGCGGGGTGAGGATCACGCTGATCGACATCGCGCCGACCAAAAAGGGTGTAAAGCCCCAAGCGCTCTGCGGCGTGCCGCTCATGA
>CALBST010000364.1 GCA_937967425.1 uncultured Caulobacteraceae bacterium | reverse complement strand
ACCTAAAAACAGATGCGCCCTTCTGGAAGCGTGAAACGGGTCCAGATGGCTCTCGCTGGATTGAACCCACTGCGGCGGATTATGCGCGCCGCGCGGAGCACGCAAAATGACCGAGACCTCCCAGTGTTGCCGCATCGACGAGACGCTGCCATTTAAGCCGGTGCGCATCGCTATTCTAACCGTCTCCGATACGCGGGATGAGGAAACCGACACGTCTGGCGCCCTGCTCGCTGAGCGCGCTGCCCGCGACGGCCACATCGTTACCGCGCGCGCGCTGGTGAGGGACGATACGGGCGCCATTCGGGCGCAGATAAACGATTGGATCGCCGATCCACAAGTCGATGTCGTCATCAGTACGGGCGGCACTGGGCTCACGGGCCGCGACGTGACGCCGGAAGCGCTGAGGCCGCTGTTCGAGAAGGAGATCGAAGGCTTCGCAGTCGTTTGGCACATGCTCAGCTATCAAAGCGTTGGCCTCTCGACGCTGCAGTCGCGCGCCTGCGCCGGCGTCGCGCGCGGCAAGTTCATCTTCGCACTGCCGGGCTCGAACGGCGCCTGCAAGGACGGCTGGGAAAAAATCATCCGCTGGCAACTCGATAGCCGCCACATGCCCTGCAATCTGGTGGAAATCATGCCGCGGCTGACGGAGCGATGAGTATGGGGAATCGTCTCACGCACCTCGACGAAAACGGCCGCGCGCGCATGGTGGATGTCGGCGACAAGAGCATCACGAGCCGCGAGGCCGTCGCCAGTGGTCGCATCCGCATGCAGCCCGATACGCTCCGGCGCGCGCAGAACGGCGATCTGCCAAAGGGCGACGTGCGAGCGATCGCCGAGATCGCGGGCGTCATGGCGGGCAAGCGTACGTCGGAGCTGATACCGCTATGCCATCCACTTGCGCTGAGCAGCCTGCGCGTGGATGTAGCGCCGGATGAACGCCTTCCCGGCTTTGTCGTCACCGCCCGCGCGCGCGTGACCGGACAAACCGGCGTCGAGATGGAGGCGCTCACCGCGGTTTCGGTCGCCTGCCTCACGCTCTATGACATGCTTAAGGCGATCGACCGCAACATGACCATCGAGGCGATCACTCTGGAAGAGAAGCACGGGGGCGCGAGCGGCTCATACACGCGGGCCGATGCATGATCAGCGTCTCCGAGGCTCGCGCAATTGTTCTGGCCAACGCCGCGCCGTGCGAGTCCGAAACCGTCGAACTACGGGCAGCCTTGGGCCGCGCGCTGCGCGAAGATATCCGCGCGTTCCGCGCCCAGCCGCCTTTCCGCGCTTCGGCCATGGATGGGTACGCGCTACGTGCCGGCGACACGCCAGGCGTACTACGGTTAGTCGGCGAGGCCGGAGCCGGGCGGGCGCTTGGTCGTCAGCTCCGTGAGGGCGAATGCGCGCGGA
>CALBST010000363.1 GCA_937967425.1 uncultured Caulobacteraceae bacterium | reverse complement strand
AGCGCATCGCCCGGCTGGACGTTGAACGCTTCGTACCAGCTGTCCATGTTCCGCACCGTGCCGTTGCAGCGATAGACCGCCGGTGAGTGCGGATCGGTGAGGATCTGGTTGCGCAGCGCAGCGTCGCGAATGAGCGCGCGCCAGGCTTGCGCCCAGCCGAGGAAGAAGCGCTGATCGCCGGTCATGCCGTCGAGCATTGGCGCTGCTTGGCCGTTCAGCGAGAGCGTGTAGGCGTGATACGACACTTGCAGACCGCCATTATCGCCGATGTTTTCGCCAAGCGTGAGCCGGCCGTTGACGTTGATGCCTTCGAGCGGGCTGAACGAATCGTATTGCGCAACAAGGCGATCGGTGACCTGCGTGAACGCGGCGACGTCGTCGGCGTTCCACCAATCGCGCAGCACGCCTTGCGCGTCCGATTTTGCGCCCTGGTCGTCGAAGCCATGGCCCATTTCGTGACCAATGACGCCGCCGATGGCGCCGTAATTCACGGCTGGGTCGGCATTCGCATCAAAGAATGGCGGCTGCAGGATAGCGGCTGGGAAGACGATCTCGTTGAACACAGGGTTGTAATAGGCGTTCACCGTCTGCGGCGTCATGAACCACTCGTCCTTGTCGGTCGGCCGACCCAGGCGTTCGAGATCGTGGTTCCAGTCGAACGCGGCTTGGCGCTTGGCGTTGCCGAACGCGTCGTTTGGACGAACTTCGAGCGCCGAGTAGTCGCGCCAGCGATCCGGGTAGCCGATCTTCGGACGGAACGTCGCGAGCTTTTCGCGCGCCGCAACTTTCGTTTCCGCCGACATCCAGCTGAGTTGATCGATACGCTCGCCGTATGCGCGGCGAAGGTTCTCGACCAGATCGCTCATCTGTTGCTTCGAGGCCGGCGGGAAGTGGCGCTGCACATAGATCTCGCCGATCGCTTCGCCAAGCGCGCCGTTCACAGCCTGCACCGCACGCTTCCAGCGCTCGCGCTGTTGCGGCTGACCCGAAAGCGTTGTGCCGTAGAAGGCAAACACTTCGTCGTCGAACGGCTTCGGCAGAATCGGCGCGTTGTTCCGCACCAAATGATAAGTGAGGTAGGACTTCCAGGTCGAAACCGGCGTCTGGACGTAGAGGTTCGCAAGCGGACCCATCGCCGAGAGTTCGGAGATGACGACTTCTTGCACTGCGCCGAGCCCTTGAGCTTCGAACGCGGCGTCCCACGGGAAGTTCGGGGCGAGCGCGCGAATTTCAGCGCGTGTCTTCAGATTGTAGGTGCGGTCGCGATTGCGACGATCGGCGATCGGCCAGTGGCGTTCGGCGATCTGCGTTTCCAGCGCAACGATGCGGCGTGCTTGCGCGGCTGCGTTCGGCTGGCCAGCGAGCGTGAGCAAGCGCGTGATGTGCGCTTCGTATTCGCGACGGATGTTCGGGAACTCACCGTCGGTACGGCGATAGTATTCGCGCTCCGGGAGGCCCAGGCCTGCGTGAACCATGTTGGTGATGTAGCGGTTGGGGTTGCGCTCATCGAGGCCGACGAAGATCGCGATCGGGAAGTTCACCGCAACGCCGGGGCGCGCGATAAAGCGGATCATATCTTCATGATTGCGCAGCGTTTGGATTTCGGCGAGTTCGCCTTCGAGTGGCGTGAGGCCGGCAGCATCGATCGCTTCTTGGTTCAGGAACGAATTGTAATAGTCGGCGATCTTCTGTTGGTTGGTGCCCGGCGCGCCGCCGGCGAGCGCGACTTCCTCGATGATGACGCGCGCGTCGTTGTCCGCCTTTTCGCGAAGAATATCGAACGTTCCCCAGCGCGTACGGTCTGCCGGGATTTGGGTGTTCGCCATCCATGTGCCGTTGGCATAGCGGAAGAAATCGTCGCCCGGCTTTACGTTCAGATCGCGGGCGCTGAGATCGACCCCCCAAGCGCCGATCGCAGCCGGATTACGCGCAGGCGCTGGTTCGCCCGTGGACGCACCGGTTGCGCAGCCGGCCAATAGCGCCACCGACGACGCGCCCACGGCGCGGCGAGTCAACATCATCATTCATGTCCTCCGAATGTGCTTTACAGTTACTCCGCCGCGGCGAGCTTGCGGCGACCCCCATAGAGACGTGCGTAGAAGCGGAACATGCCGCCAAACACGCGCTTGATATCGACCCCAATCATGTAGAAGGCGGGCGTCAGGATCAAGGTCGCCGGCATACAGATGAGCACGCCGAAGGCCAGGCTGATCACCATTGGCTTCAAGAATTGGACGATCGCGGCGTTCTCCAGGATCATCGGAGAGGTGCCGACAAATTCCGTGACCGACGTCAGGAAAATCTGACGGAAACGTGAGATCGAGGCCTCCGTTATGCCGACTTCAGCCTTCACGCGCATGATCTGGAAGCCCATGGCCTCAAGCTCTTCCGCGCGCTCACGGTACTCGATGCCGTCGCTCATTTGCGACGAGGTCTTCAGCTCGATCGGACCCTTCTGGAAGCCCGATTGCGCGCCTTCGATGATCATTTCCTCGTGCGGCTCGAGGTCGGGCGCGATGCCGACATACTCCACCTCCTGGCCGTTCGGCAGCGAGATGTAGTGCGGCTCCCAACCGCTGTCTTCGGCGAGCGCTTGGCCCGATCCCTTCATCCGCAGAGCAAAGTAGCCGCGAATTTGGTTGCATCGGTCGACGAGCACGACGTTGTCGTTCACGACGACGCCGATGGCCGCGATCATGCCCAGCCATGAGAACAGCGCGAAGCTGATGCCAAACGCCAAGTGCCCGAGCAGCGCCCCCACGATCGAGAAGGGGATGACGCAGAGGATCATCAAAGGCTGTGCGTAGGAGCGGAACGTCACGGCAAGCAGGAAGTAGATCGCCGCGAAGGCAAGCGTCATGAGCGTCACGAACTCTTGCATGAACTCCTGCTGGCCTTCGGCTTCGCCGATGGCGCGGCGCGACACTGTGGAGTAACGCGCCTCGAAGCCTGGCCAGAACTGCTCATCTAGCGTGCGCATGATTTCGGCGCGGCCTTCGGCATTCACGAGATCGGCCGTGACCAGGATCGAGCTTTGACGTTGGCGGCGGTCGAGGCCGGTGACGCCTGGCGCGAACTCCCATGTCGCCACGCTCGCCAGCGGTACTTCACGGCCATCCGATGTGCGGATTCGGAAGGAGCCGAGGCTTTCCAGCGTGCGGCGATCGTCACGCGGATAGCGGACATAGACGCGAACGTCGTCGCCATCGCGCGGCAGGCGCTGCGCTTCCTCGCCGAAATAGGCCTGGCGAACTTGGCGCGTCACATCCATCAGCGTGATGCCGAGTTGTTCGGCCCCGGGCAGCAGCGTGAAGCGCAGTTCTTCATTGGCCGCATCCTGGCTGTCACGAACGCTGGTGACACCCTCAAACTGGAGCAGGCGCGCTTTCAGTTCTTCGACCGCGATCTCAAGGTCTTCCTTGTTGTCGCTGATCAGCGCTAGATCGATCGACGGCGAGCCCGAGCCGGAGAGTGAGAAGCTCACCTGATCGGCGTCCGGCACTTCGCCCAGCAATTGCTCCAGCCGCTCGGTAATGCGGCGCGAGCGCATATCCGGGCGCGTCTCAGGTGGCGTCAGGCCGACATATGCTTGGATCGTGTTTTCATCGATGAACTGGCTCCACGAGCGGATGACGCCGCGCGAGTTCTGGCCGGTCAACGGATCCACGTACGCGTACTCGGCGGTTTCCTCTTCGAGCGCGCGGCGGGCCGCGTCAAGCTGAGCACTGACTTGCTCCATACGCGAGAATGGCGTGGTTTGCGGCAGCGTGATGTTGGCCACCATGAAGTCGCCCTCGACTTCCGGCATGAAAGTCTGCTTCACCCGGCCGGAGATCATCAAGCCGACGCCTAGCACCATGACCACGAGGAAAATCGCCCAAGTGAGGTAGCGCAGCTTCACGGCGGAACGGACGAGGGGGGCGTGCAGGTTCTGTGCAACCCAGATAATCGAGTGCGCGCATTTCTGCTGCAGGCGCATCAACCGGTCCATCAGGCCTGCGCCTGTCGGATTTGGCTTGGTGACATGCGCCAAGTGCGCCGGCAGGATGATCAAGCTCTCGATCAACGAAAACACCAATGTCGAGATCACGACCATCGAGATCGCGCTCGTGAATTGGCGGACCTCACCGGAGAACATCATCATCGGCGCGAACGCGATCATCGTCACGAATACCGAGGCCACCAACGGCTTCAGCACCAATTGTGTGGCGAGGATCGCTGCTTCTGGCCCGTGATGGCCGCGCTCCGCGCGTTCATAAACAGCCTCACCGACGATGATGGCGTCATCGACCATGATGCCCAGCACCAACAGGAAGCCGAACACGCTCATGAAGTTCAGCGAAACATCGATGTAGGGGAGAATGAAGAACGAGCCGGCAAAGGCGGTCATGACCCCCAGCGTCGACCAGAACGCCACTTTCGGGTGCAGCGTCAGCAGCAGCAGGAAGAAGATCAGGAAGAAGCCCTGCGCCGCGTTCTGAAAGAGAATGCCCAGGAGCTCATTGTAGCCCTCGGACTCGTCGTTGACGATTGTCAGCTGTAGGCCTTGCGGCAAGGTTGCGCGGAATTCTTCGAGCGCTTCGTCGACCGCCTGCTCGGTTTCCCAGATGTTGAACTGGTCGGCGGTTTGCAGCGCTACCAGCATCGCCGGCTCGCCGTTCATACGCGAATAGAGGTTGGTGTCGACGAAGCCGTCGTTGACCGTGGCGACGTCGCGAACGCGCACGATGCCGCCATCCGGGGTTTGCCGGATGATGATGTTTTCGAAATCGAGTTCGGTATCGGCGAGATTTCGCGCCTGCAGCTGAAAATTGCCGTCGGCTGTACGCACGGCGCCGGCGCCCACATTTACCGAGCTTGAACGCACCGCGCGCGCGACGTCATCGAAGGTTAATCCGAAAGCTTGTAGCGAAGCTTCAGAGACTTCAATCGAGACCTCCGGCGAGCGCGCTCCCCACACGACTGTGTTGGCGCCGCCCGGTAGCAGGGAAATCGTGTCGCGCAAGCGCTCGGCCGTATCGCGCAGCGTGCGCTCGTCCACATTGCCGTGGAGGCCGATAATGAAGGACGCGTTGCGGCCCACTTGCCGCGTGACTCGGATCGGATCCATGCCGGACGGAAGGCCGGAAATCGATTCCACTCGCGAGCGCACTTCCTGCGTCATCGCGTCGATGTCGGCGCCGCTTTCGGATTGAATCGAGACCCAGCCGAAGCCTTCGCCTGAGCGCGAGCGCACCCAGTCAACGCCATCAAGTCCTGCGGTCGCTTCCTCAATGCGAACGATGACTTGGCTTTCCATATCCTCCGGGCTTGCGCCCGGCCAGGACGCTTGCACAAAGACGGAATTATCGCGTCCTGGCGGCCAGAACTCCTTCTCCATCTTGTTGAAGGACATGATGCCCGCGATGACGGCGAACACCATCAGCAGGTTTCCGGCGACGGGGTTGCGCCCCCACCAGGCGACGAGGCCCTTCAGCATTAGAGCAGTCCTTCAAATCCTCGCGTTGGCGAGGCCGAGTTTGTTAGCGACGAATGTCGAGTTGTTGTTCTGGCGCCTCGGCCGGCGCCGGCGTCTCGGTCGTGCTGCCCTCGCGATCGATGGGTGTCACTTCCATGCCTTGGCGTGGTGATGTAAGCACTGACACCACGACGCGCTCGCCATCGGCGACGCCTTCGCGGAAAAGCACCTCATCCGCCGTTGTCTGCGCCGGGCGAACTTGGCGCACGTCGATCGTGTTGTTGGCCGTGACCACGTACACGAACTCGTTGCGCTTCAGCGCCGAGCGCGGCGCGGCCACGAGCGTTTCACGGTTCGAGCCTTCGAGGCGCGTCTGCACGAACATGCCAGGCGCCAGCGGCGCGGTGTGGCGCGCGCTGAATGGATCGCGCACTTCGACAATGCCGTAGACCAAGCGCGTACGCGCATCGACCGAGGCTTCCGTGCGCACGAGGCGGCCTTCCCAGGCTTGGATGCGCCCGCCCGTCACGCTGGTGACGTGCGCGGCAGGGCCGGGGTTCGCCGTTGATGCGGTGAAGCCGACGGGCAAACTCATCGAAGCGAGATCAGCGTCGGTTAGCGGCACGCGAATCTCCATCGCGTCGGTCGAGAACATCACGGCGACCGGCGAGCCGGGGCCGACATAATCGCCCACGTTGGCGCGTCGCTCACGCACGCGGCCGGCGAACGGTGCGCGGATCGAGGCGCGGTTGAGGTCAAGTTCAGCCGAACGCAGCGCCGCCTCTGCCGAGGCCAATTGCGCGCGCGCTTGCGCCAATTGCGGCTCACGCATGGCCAGCGGCGGCGCCTCACCGCGGCCCAGCGCCTGCCAGTCCTGGCGCGCCAATTCAGCTTCAGCTTCCTCGCGGGCGAGACCTTCCTGCGCTTGCGCCACCTGCGCGCGGGCGCGCACGACGGCGAGCTGATAGTCAGCCGCGTCGATACGAGCCATCACTTCGCCTTCTGCGAACGAGCCGCCGTCCGCGAACTTCGGGCTCGCCCAAACGATGCGGCCCGCGACTTGCGCGGCGAGCGTGGCTTCCACGCGCGGCCGAGCTTCGCCTTGCACGTTGATCGAAACCGTCGTCGGCCGCGCGTGCGCGACCGCGAACTGGACGGCCGGAGCGTGCGGCGCTTCGCCTTTTTCCTTGGCCTTCGGGCCAGTGGCGATCATCAACGCAAGCAGAAGCCCGCCGCCAATGATGACGACGAGAGGCGCTGCGAAAATCGCGATGCGCTTGATGGTTGCCCAGAGGCCCTTCGGCTTCTCATCGTCCAGCGCTGTCTGCGACGTCATGTTGAGGTCCATCTTGTTCATGGCGTTGGTTCCCGATCCTCGTCGATCCCGCCGGTGCGGGCGCCGCCGCCAAGGGCGACGTGATAGGAGATGCGATTGGAGACGCGCGTGGCGCGCGCGGTGATGAGACCGCGCTCGGCGTCGATGCGGCGGGTGTATGCGTCGATCAGTTCGAACAGGGTCGCGACGCCGCGCGCATACTCGCGCTCGGCTAGGGCCTGCGCCTCAAGCGCTTCGTTAGCGGCAATAGCAAATTGCGCTTCGCGCACTTCGAGCGATTGATCGGCGCTGATCGTGCCTTCGACTTCGCGCCAGGCGGCGATCGAGGTGCGGACATATTCGGCGGCGGCGGCGCGCCGATCTGCGACGGTCGCGCGTGATTCAGAGAGCAGGGCGCCGCCGTTGAATATCGGCATGGTGAGGCCGGCGACGATGTTCGAGACCATGTTCACACTGTCGTCGATGTCGGTAATGCCTTGGCCCGAATTGCCGGCGCTGGCGCGCAGCGTCAGGCGCGGCAGCATCGCCGCACGCGCTTCGTGGATGCGGAAGCCTGCGGCGCGCAGGCGGTTCTCGGCGGCGAGCACGTCGGGGCGGCGTTCAAGCAAATCAGCGGGCGCGCCGGCGGCGGCAAGCGGGGCGAGCACCGGCAGCTCGCCTTGCGCGCGCAGCGAGCCATCCGGATAGCGGCCCATGATTTCTTGCAGGCGGCGCGAGGCGATCAGCAATTGATCCTGTGCTTGGGCTTGGAACGCGCGCGCCGATGCAACTTGGCTGCGCGCTGTTCGCAGATTGAGTGAGGAGACAAGGCCCGCATCATAGCGGCGCTGCGTCAGATCAAGCGCGCGCTCGCGCGTTTCCAGATCTTCCTGCGCCAACGCCAGCAATTGCTGCGCCTCAATGAGATCGACCCACGCTTGCGAGGATTGTCCGGCAACCGAGAGGCGCGCGTCGTCCAGATCGCGCCGCGCCGCGTCAGCGCTCAAATCAGCCGCGAGCGCACGCGAGGTGAGGCGGCCCCAGAGATCGATCTCCCAACTCGCCACGACACTCGACGTCATGAACTCGGTGCGGATGCGTTCTTCGGTTGCGGTGGGTTCTTCGGTGCGCGTGCCATCGGCGCCGATGCTGAGGCTCGGCAGCAGATTGCCGCCGAACGAGCCGCGCGCGCGCCAGCGCGAGGCGCGATAGCGGGCTTCTACAATCTGCAGGTCTGGGCTGCCGGCCAGCGCCTCGCGCGCGAGCGCCGACATCTCGGGTGCGTTGAGGTCGTCCAGCCACGTTGCCGCTGGGGAAGCAGCGAGTTCAGCTGCTCGCTCCGCGCCGATCGCGTCGGCCGCGACGTAGGAGTCCGGCTCCGGCGGGAGATTGCGCCCCGCACACGATCCGGCCAGGGCCATCAACCCCACGCCGACAAGAAGTCGAACCCCGTTAGTCATTTTCCCTCACCGCTTCGGTCTAGTCGTCGCCCCATCGAAAGTCAATAAATCTGTATTGAATTTCGATAAGGATTTGTTGCGCGACGACTCGGCCGCACCTCTCCCGTCAGCACTGGGATGCCGGCGCTTGCGTTTTTGGATGCGTTGGACCCTGCGCTACGACGAGCCGCCGCTTTCTATCGACGAATGGTGCTCTCTTCTTGTGACGTTTGGGCCGGTCCCGAACCGACAGCTTGGCTTGCGCGACTCTCTGCCCGGGCCCTAAGCCCAATCAATGGCAACCAACCGCGCCGCCCCACCGCGTTTGCGGCTAGACCGCATGCCGGCGGCCGCCTGGGCAGCTGGCGGTTTGGCTGGGCTAGCGGCTTTGCTGGCCTTCTTCACCAGCGCCGGCGCCGCGGTGCTGATGGTGCTCGCCGCTGCTGCAGCTTACTGGGCGATGCGTGAGGGGCGCCGCTTCGTTATCGCGCCCACCGGCGGCGACGACCAGATCGAACTCGTTGGCTTAGCCGAGCTTGGGCCGTTGCTTGAGGCGCTGCCCGATCCGGCGTTGCTGGTGGACACGGAAGGCCGCATCGTCAGCTCAAACGCAGCCGCGCGGCGGCAGATGCACTTCGAGGCGCGCGGCCAGTTCCTCACTTCGATTTTGCGCCACCCCGATGTTCTCGAGGCCGTGCAAGCGGCGGTGCGCGAAGGTGAGACAACGTCGGTCGAATACGAGACTCCGGCGCAAGTCGATCGCCATATGCGTTGCTACGTCGCGCCGATGACGTGGGGGGTCGATCGCGCCGCAATGCTGGTTTTTCACGATCAAACCGCGAGAATCAGCACCGAACGCATGCGCGCGGACTTCCTCGCCAATGCGAGTCACGAGCTGCGTACGCCACTGGCTTCGCTCACGCTCTTGATCGAGACGCTCTCCGGCCCCGCACGTGACAACGCCGCCGATCGCGATCGCTTTCTGAGCATGATGCAGGCGCAAGCTGACCGCATGCGGCGGCTCATAGACGACTTGCTCTCGCTCTCGCGTATCGAGTTGGATGAGCATGTGCCGCCGTCGGACCGCGCCGATCTAGCGGCGGTGGCGCGCGAAGTCGCCGATTCGCTCGCACCGGTCTTGAAGGAACGCAACGTGACGCTCGATCTGCGTATCCCGGCGCAGCCCGTGCGCGTCGTCGGCGAGCGCTTTCAACTTGCGCAAGTCGTGCAGAACTTGGTCGATAACGCCGTGAAGTACACGCCCGATGGCGGTGTCGTGGTGGTAGAGGTCGGCGCCTCGGGCGACCGGGAAGAAGTCTCCGCCCAAGCCGGCCGGCGCTGGGACGACGCCGGGCGCGTCGCGCTGCTGACACCCACCGCCGCCGCGAACCGCTCCTACGCCTACGTCCGCGTCGAGGATTCTGGCCCCGGCGTTTCCAAGCAATTCCTGCCCCGCCTGGGTGAGCGCTTTTTCCGGGTAGAGCGCGAACTCGGCAACGAGCGTGGCGGCACAGGTCTTGGGCTCGCCATCGTTAAGCACATCGTCAATCGCCACCGCGGCGGCTTCCTGATCGAAAGCCAGCCTGGACGCGGTTCCGCCTTTGCCGCCTATGTGGAATTGGCGGAGGAGGGCTGATGAAACGCGGCGGCAATTTCACATCACTGTCATGGAAGGCCCCTACATACGGCCCGAAACAAGGATGGGTCGATTCCCGGTGCGAGAGCGTCGGGCTAAGAGGTCGAAAATCATGGAATTTTCCGCAGCGGGTTCCGAGCGCGCGATGCCCCAGAGCCCGGCCATGATCGCCCCGACCGTGAAGGTCGCCGCCGGCTCGATCGCCGGCGCGGCCGTCAAAATCGCCGCGCGCGATGTCAACGTGCACTACGGTGACAAGCAGGCGCTGTTCGACGTCTCGATGGACATTCCCGATCGCGCCGTCACCGCCTTCATCGGCCCGTCGGGCTGCGGCAAGACAACGTTCCTGCGCTGCTTCAATCGCATGAACGATCTCATCGATAACTGCCGCGTCACCGGCTCGCTGCAGATCGAAGGCAAGGACGCCTACGCCAAGAACGTCGATCCGGTCGTGCTGCGCACGCGCGTCGGCATGGTGTTTCAGAAGCCGAACCCGTTCCCGAAGTCGATCTACGACAACGTCGCCTACGGCCCGC
>CALBST010000362.1 GCA_937967425.1 uncultured Caulobacteraceae bacterium | reverse complement strand
CTACTGCCTACTGCCTAATGCCCACTGCCTCAATTAAGCCGAGAGCTTCTTGCGGCCCTTGGCGCGGCGGCGCGACAGCACCTTTTGGCCGCCCTTGGTGGCCATACGGGCGCGGAAGCCATGGCGGCGCTTACGAACGAGCCGGCTCGGCTGGTAGGTCCGCTTGGTGCTCACGACGACGCCTCAATACTTATGGGGCCCGGAAGGGCCAGAAAATGAAGGGGCGGGGCTTACCCCACCCCCTAGAACGCGTCAAGGCGATCAGGCGGGAAGAATGGCCCGGGCGATGACAAAGACAATCGCCACGGCCCAAACCGATCCCAAAAACCAGATCGCCCGCCGGGCGGGCGGTTTGAAGCGGGATAACATTGAGAGATCCTTCCTTGGGAGGGAGGCGGGAGTGCAGCGTCTCTCAGCCGCCGGCGGCCTAAAGTTCCCCATGCCGACGATGTCCACAGCCTACTCCGGTGTCGGGTTCCAGCCGCATGAATTCGTGGTTCGGTTCCGGAACAGGACCCCGCGCCTGACAAAAACCCTAGGCTTGGGCTAGGTCTCTCCAAGAATGAGCCTTCCCGACGATCCCGCGCGGCGGAGCGGCCCTTGGCGGCGCGCCCGTGATTTCGTCGATAGCCTCGCCGGACGGCTCCTGGGACTGACCGCCCTCGCGGTCGTCGCCGGCGAGATTTTCGTGTTCGCGCCGGCCCTGGCTGGGTTCCACGAAGGCTGGCTGCGCGAGCGCATCAATCTGGCTCAGATCGCCGCCATCGCGCTCGAGGTCTCGCCGGACCTCAACATCACCGACACGCTCGAATACGACCTGCTCGAAAATGCGCAGGTGCAACGCGTCGCCATCCAACGCGAGGGTGAGCGCATTCTGCTCTTGGAAGATCCGCACGCGCCCAACGACGAGGAGCTTGTCCTCTACGATTACACGCGCGCTACCGGCTGGCAGCGCTTCCGCTGGGCGCTGGAGACGTTCTTCGCGCCGCCGGGGCGCGTGCTGCGTGTTCTCTCACGCCCACGCTTCGAAAGTGGCGAGTTCGTCGAGATCGTGTTGAACGAAGCGCCGCTGAAGCAGGCGGTTGGGCGTTTCGCCGAACGCTTCGCGCGCGTCTCGATGCTGATCCTGATGGCGGCCGGCGCGCTCATCTATTTCACGCTCAGCGCCGCGTTCGTGCGCCCGATGCGCGATCTCACTGAAGCGATCGAGCGATTTCGCGATAAGCCGGAAGACGTCTCCATCGCCTTCCCGCGCAGCCAGCGCACGGATGAAATCGGCCGCGCTCAGCGCGCCGCCGCTGACATGGCCGAGCAGGTGCGCAATTCGTTGCGCCAGAACGAGCGCCTCGCCGCACTTGGCGCCGCCGTCGCGCGTATCGGTCACGATTTGCGCAACATGCTTGCAACCGCGCAACTGGTCGCCGATCGTCTCAGCCAGTCGGAGGATCCTGCTGTCCGCCAACTCGCCCCGCGCTTGGAGCGCACCATCGATCGCGCCGCTGGCCTTGCGGCCTCAACGCTAAAGTACGGTCGCGCCGACGAGGATCCGCCGGTGCTGCAGAAGGTCGATGTCGCAGAAGCGGTGGAAGAGGCGTCGGCGGAATCGCTCATCGGCTTCCCCGGCATCCAATTCAAAGCCGACATCGAACCCAAGCTCGCCTGCGTGGCGGATCCGGAGCACCTGCACCGCATCCTGGGCAATCTCATCCGCAACGCGGCGCAGGCGATGAAGGATCACACGCGTCGCGACAAGGTGCTCGTCGTTCGCGCAACGCGGCTCGAGCGGCGGTGCGAGATCGATGTTATCGACCACGGCCCAGGGGTGAGCCAAAATCTACGCGGACGCTTGTTTGAGCCTTTTGTTTCAGCGGCGCCTGAGGCGGGCGGCACTGGCCTAGGCCTCGCCATCGCCCGCGAACTAACGCGCGCCATGGGCGGCGAACTCGAACTCATCCGCACCGGCGCCGAAGGCGCCACATTCCGGATCACGCTGCCGGCAGCCTAACGCGCTGGCGCCGCTCCTTGCGCCGGAATGCGCGCCACGACGCCTTCGCGGCGTGGATCAGCGCCGCCTTCGAGCGTGCCGTCCGCGCGCACGCGGATCGCGTGCAAGCCGCTCACTTCGCCAAGCCTCGTTTGCTCAAGCCGCCAGCCGCGCGCTGTCAGCGCATCCGCGACGCCCGCCGGGAAGCGGTTCACTTCAGCCGCGACAACGCTCGTGCGCGCCGTGGCGTTGCCGACATTGATCGCGTCCTGCACCGAGAGATTCCAATCCAGGATTCCGATGGTCGCGCGCGCCGTGTAGCCGATGATCGACGAGCCGCCCGGCGAGCCGATCACCAATTCCAGATCGCCATTGCGGTCGAGCACGATCGTCGGTGTCATCGAAGAGCGTGGCCGCTTGCCCGGCGCCACCGCATTGGCGACAGGCCGGCCGTTTACGTTTGGCTGAAACGAGAAGTCGGTCAGCTGATTGTTGAGCAGGAAGCCATTGGTCATACGCTGCGAGCCGAACACGCTCTCTACAGTCGCCGTAAGCGAGACTGCATTGCCCCAGCCATCAACGATGACGACATGCGTGGTGCCGCTATCGTCGCCGCCATCACGGCCCCAGCGCTCGAACAGATCGCCGCTGCCTGGCGGCACGCCGGGGTTCACTTGCGTGGGGGCCCGGGCGACATCAATCAGCAGCGCCCGCGCTTCGAGATAATCCGGCGCAATCAGTTCGGTTGTCGGCGCCGGCACATGCGTATCGTCGGCCATGTAATAGTCGCGGTCCGCATAAGCGAGGCGGCTCGCCCACAGGAACGCCGCCCAATCATCGGCGCTGTTCACGCCTTCCGGCTGCGGCCGTGCATGTGCGTACATGCCGAGTATGGCGATCACGGCGTTGCCCGAGGCCGGCGCATTGGTCGAGCACACGCGATAGACCCGATAGGCGCCGCACACCGGCTCAAAGCGCCGCGCCTGCGCGTTGCGTAGATCCTCGAGAGTCAGCGTGCCGCCGCGCGGATTGCGCCGCGCCGTCGCGACGATCGCTTCGGCGATGGGGCCTTCGCTCAGCGCTTGCGGGCCTCGCTCGGCAATCGCACGCAGGGTGGCTGCATACGCCGGATTGCGCAGCACCGCGCCGACGGGCAGCGGATTGCCGCCCCGGTCGAAGAAGTACGCGCGCGCTTCAAAATCTGCGCGCAAGCGCATACGCTCACCCGCCGCAGCGATAAAGCTGGCCAACCGCGGCGAAACCTCAAACCCTTCTTCCGCCAGCCGGATCGCCGGCTCGAACAGGCGCGGCCACGGCAAACGCCCGTGATCGTCATGCGCGAGCTTCAGCATCGAAACCAGCAGCGGCGCGCCGATCGAACGCCCGCTCGCTTGCGCATCCATGAACGACATCGGCCGGCCACGCGCATCGAGAAACATGTCTGGCCGTGCGCCGGCTGGCGCGATCTCGCGCCCGTCATAGCCGGTGATGCGTTCGCTCGCGGCATCGTAGTTCAACAAGAAGCCGCCGCCGCCGATGCCGGAGGATTGCGGCTCAACCAAACCCAGCACCAATTCCGCCGCGATCGCCGCATCAACGGCGCTGCCGCCGGCGTTCAGAATCTCAACCGCCGCCGCCACCGCGTGCGGGTTCGCCGCCGCCGCCATCGCTTCACCGCGCGGCGCGCTCGACTGCGTGACACCCGGTATCGATCCCGATGCGCAGGCAACCAGCGCCAAGGCAAAGAGCGGCGCCGCGATGCGCTTCAACGATTGCTTGTCAAACATTAGGACGCTTCCTACGACGGCGTAATTCTAACGTGAAAGAGCACGCCCATGGCGCGTCCCGGCCCGAGCAATTCATTGAGTGATGTGGCCGGTTTGTCCATAGGCTGCGCCGAAGACGAGGCCGCGCTGACCGGCGTCACGGTGATTGTTCCGGATGCGCGTGCGGTATGCGCCGTCGATGTGCGCGGCGGTGGCCCGGGCACGCGCGAAACTGATGCACTCGCGCCGGAAAATCTCGTCGATGCGATTGATGCGCTCGTCTTGAGCGGCGGTTCCGTCTACGGCCTTGCCGCTGCCGATGGCGTCGCCGCCGCGATGGGCGCCGAAGGGCGCGGCTTCGCGCTCATTGATCTGCCCGGCGTGCCGCGCTCGCCCGTGATCCCCGCTGCGATTCTGTACGACCTCGCCAATGGGGGCAGCAAAGCTTGGAATGACGCACCGCCTTACAATGCGCTCGGCCGCCGCGCTTACGCAGCGCGTGGCAGAAGCACGCCGCTCGGCAATGCAGGCGCCGGCATGGGCGCTGTCGCCGGCGCGCTCAAGGGCGGGCAGGGCAGCGCCAGCATCGTCACGCAGGACGGCGTCACGGTTGCGGCGCTTGCGTGCGTGAATTCATGGGGCTCAACAACACTGCCGAACCAGCGCGCCTTCTGGGCGCATGCCTTCGAGATCGATGGCGAATTCGGCGCCGTCGCGCCCATAGCGCAAAGTTTCGACGCTGAAGATTGGGGCGGCGCCAAATTCAATCCGCAGCCGCGCGCCAACACGACAATCGCCTGCGTCGTCACCGACGCCGCGCTGACGCCCGCCGAAGCCAAGCGCGTCGCGCAGATGGCCAGCGCGGGCGTCGCGCGCGCCATTCGCCCGGTGTTTGCCCCGTTCGACGGCGACGTGGTGTTCGCGCTATCCACCGCCGCCCGAGCGTTGCCCGAGCCCCGCGTCCTGGCCGTCGCGCGCCTCGGCGCGCTCGCCGCGGATTGCCTCGCCCGCGCCATCGCCCGGGGCGTCCACGCCGCCGCCCCGATCGGGCCCCACAAAGCCTGGCGCGACCTTTAAGTCCCGCCCCCGCCTTGCCAGCGCCCCGGCCGGGCGCTATGCACCCCGCCTTCGCGCCCGTAGCTCAGCTGGATAGAGCACCAGACTACGAATCTGGGGGTCAGGAG
>CALBST010000361.1 GCA_937967425.1 uncultured Caulobacteraceae bacterium | reverse complement strand
AGCGTGACGAGGATACGACCGGCGTTTGGCGCGAGACGGTTGAGTATGAGCTGCGCGAGACCTATCAGCCATTCTTCGCGGCCTTTGACGCCATCGTTTATTTGCGGCCGCCGAACTGGGAGATTGTTCGCACCTGGCGCGGGCAGCAGGAAGAGCAATTGCTCGGGCGGCCACTGACTGCCGACGAGAACGCCAAGCTCGATCGCTTCCTCATGCATTACGAACGCATCACCCGCTGGATGATGGCAGGCCATCACAGCGCGAAATGGATTGTGCATCTGGACGAAGCGCGGAACGTTACGCGCATTGAAGAGCGTTGACCCTTGGCCGTCTACACCCCCCTATCCGACGCCGATGTGGCGGCGCTGCTCGCGCAGTACGACATCGGCGCCCCGCTCCGCTGCGAAGGTATCGCCGAGGGCGTGGAGAACACGAACTATAAGCTTAGCACCTCCAACGGCCGCCACATTCTCACGATTTTCGAAAAGCGCGTGGCCGAGGCTGATCTGCCGTTCTTCATCGGCGTGATGGAACGCCTCGCCGCGCGTGGCTTTCAAGCGCCACAGCCAATCGCCAAGCGCGATGGCGGCTATCTCACGCGCATCAGAGGCAAACCGGCGGCGATCGTGTCGTTTCTAGATGGCGCTTGGCCCCGCCAGGTCGCGCTTTGGCATTGCGCTGCCGTGGGCGAGGCGCTGGCGCGGATGCATGTTGCGCTTGATGGCTTTGAGATGGAGCGGCCGAATGCGCTCAGCGTCGGGGGCTGGGAAGCGCTGCTCACGCCTCGTATGGACGAAGTTGAGAAACTGCAGCCCGGCCTAGCGGCATTGCTCACGGACGACATGGCGCGCGTACGCAGCGCCTGGCGTCACGATCTGCCGCGCGGCGTGATCCATGCGGACCTTTTTCCGGACAACGCACTGTTCGCCGGCGGCGAACTGACCGGCGTCATCGACTTCTACTTCGCCTGCACCGACGCGCTCGCGTACGATCTCGCGGTGTGCCTCAACGCCTGGTGCTTTGACGGCCCGCGCTACGACGTCGAACGCGGCCGCACGATGATCGCGGCGTATACGGCGTTGCGGCCGCTCTCGGCCCTGGAACTCGACATGCTCCCGCATCTCGTACGCGGGGCGGCGCTACGCTTCTTTGCAACACGCATGGCCGATTGGGCTGCGACGCCCGAGGGCGCCACGGTGACGGCCAAGAATCCATTGGAGTACGCCGACAAACTCGCGTTTCACCGCACAGCACGCGGAGCGGTGGACTATGGGGCGTAGCACCCCCGCTCGCTTCGGAGCCCTCAGTGCACTCATCGGCGCGCCATTTGTCGTGCTGTTGGGTCTTCTTCTGATGGCGTTCGTGGCTTCGGCCTTCGACGGGGCCAATTCACTCTTCTACTTCATTTTCGCCATCGGAATTTCGGCTGCGAATGCAATTG
Source organism: uncultured Caulobacteraceae bacterium (assembly GCA_937967425.1). The sequence continues at coordinate 561 of CALBST010000361.1, read as the reverse complement.
CGACTTGGACGGTAGGTCTCGCTTGGCACGTTTTCGTCATGCGGGCTTTGCGAAAACCGCCAGCTGATCTTTACTCTCTACCAGGCGCGTGGTTCGGATGGGTGATCATGCGAGTGGCCATTGACCTTTCCCCGCACGGTACGGACGATCCGATCTCTTGGTCCGCAATCGCGGCATTCTTTGGCATGTCGACCGCCACGATCGTCTGGCTCATTCGCCGCCCTGATCGCGACTTAGCGAATCCACCTACATCCACCCCATGAGCAACACGGTCGACATTTGGACGGATGGCGCGTGCAGCGGCAATCCTGGCCCCGGTGGTTGGGGCGCGATTTTGCATTATGCGGGGACCGAGAAGGAACTTTCAGGCGCCGAGGCGGCGACGACGAACAATCGCATGGAGCTTATGGCCGCGATCGCGGCGCTCAATGCGTTGAAGCGGCCGAGCAAAGTGCGGCTGCATACGGATTCCAAGTACGTCATGGACGGCGTGACCAAGTGGATTCACGGCTGGAAGAAGAATGGCTGGAAGACCGCCGACAAGAAGCCGGTGAAGAACGA
>CALBST010000360.1 GCA_937967425.1 uncultured Caulobacteraceae bacterium | reverse complement strand
TCGCGCCTAGCCGCTCGCCCGAATCCCCGTTAGCGTCGCCGCCATGCCGATGCTGTCGCAACCCGCACTGAGGCGTCCGAACGCCAAGCCGGCGGCGCGCGTTACGCCGCCGATGGCGATCGTCGGCCCCAACGTGGAGATGCGGCTGGGCGATACGCTCGTCGCCGCGCTGCCGCATGGCGCGCTGTGGATCGCGGACTCCAAGACCCTCATCGTCTCCGATCTGCACTTGGAGAAGGGCAGCGCCTTCGCCGTGCGCGGCCAGATGTTGCCGCCCTATGATACGCACGCCGCGCTCTTGAAGCTCAGCAATCTCGTCATGGGTCTTGCGCCCGAGATCATCGTCTCACTCGGCGATAGCTTCCACGATAGCGGCGGCCCGGCGCGGATGGACGCGCGCGATCGGGAGTTGTTGCAGCTCCTAATGTCACGCTGCGACTGGGTGTGGGTCGAAGGCAATCATGATGGCCGCGCGCCGGAGCCTCTGGGCGGAGCCTTTCATGAGGTGCTCCATCTCGGCTCGCTGGTGTTGCGTCACCATCCGACCGAAGCCGCCGCGCCCGGCGAGATCGCGGGGCACATGCATCCATGCGCGCGCGTCGTCGGCCGCGGCCGCAGCGTGCGGCGGCGTTGTTTCGCAACGGATGGCGCGCGGATGGTGATGCCCGCGTTCGGCGCTTTTACCGGCGGGCTGAACGTCTGCGATCCGGCGTACGCGAACATCTTCCCCGATGGCGCAACCGCGCTCGTTCTCGCTAAGGATCGTGTCCTGCCCGCCCCGAACGAACGGCTCGTCGGCGACTAGAAACGGTGCAGCGCCGTCGCGAGCGGGATGATCATGCAGATGATCATCGCGCCGCCCGTAAGCACTTGGCGCAACACGGGGTACCAAGCCGGCGCGCCGGCGTCGCGGGCGCTGCGATAATCCCACATTGCCTGAACCGCGAACAACCCCGCGAAAATCGCGGCAGCGCCCAGAACCGGCGTGACATACACAACCAGCGCCGCCAGCGCCCAACCGCCAAGTGCGGGCAGAGCGCTAAACAGCAAGCGCAATCCGTTTGGCGCGTGCGGCGCGCGCATGATCTCGAAGCCGCAGCGCACGCCGCCGAGAAACGAGAGCAACACCGCCGCGTAGAGCGAAAAACTGATCGCGCCCAAGCGCGCCGTGCTGGCGTGTTCCGAGAGCGAGATCAACGCCGTGACGGCAAGCGGCGCAAGGCCCAGGAATCCCAATCGAAGCGCCGCGCGCGGAAGGAAGGGCGGCGTATCGCTCACGGCCGGCGGAATACCACGGCTGCACCCCAGCCGGCTAATAATGCGAGCAGCACGGTGACGATGCCGTAGAGCCACGACACGTTCATGGCGAGATCATGGATCGTCCGCTCAATCCCGACGCGCGTGATCGCAATCGGGATGCGCTGACGCGAGATCAAGCGGCCGTCCCGGAACAAGTAGGTGTCCGCATGGTATTGCGCGATCGGCGCGTTGGCGGGCAAGCGCACGACAGCGCGGAAGAGCCCGCCACGGTAAGTGGTCAGCCCGCCGCGTACGCCTTCTTGCGGCGGACGCGAGTACCATTGGTAGAGATTTTGCTCGTGCCGGAGGCGCACGAGCGCCGCGCGATAGGCGGAGGGATCGCCACCGGCGGGCACCGCGCTGGCCAGGCGCGCGGACGCCGCAGGATCGAGCTGATAGCGCCAAATCGATTCAGCGCTGGCGATCTCGCGGAGCGGGCGGCTCGAAAGCACCGCAAAGAACGAGGGCGCTTCGCTGAAGCGCACAGGATCGCCGTTCACCCAAATTCCGAAGGCATTGCCGATGCCGAGGGCGCGGCGCTTGCGCATCACAGTCGCCGGTTGGTTGGGGCCGCGCAGCACCACCACGATGTCGCCCCGCCCGCGGCGGTCGGGATTGACGCCGAACACGGTGATGTAGGAGCCGCCGTAAGTGGAGCTCACGGTGATGTTCTCGTCGGCGACACCAGCGGGCAAATCGTCGGCGACATCGCTGCCGGGCTGCTGCTGGGCGGTGGCTGGCGCGGACGCCAGCAGCACAAAGGCGAGGGCGACGAGGAGGCGCTTCATTGCCAGCCTCCACTGAGCACATATTGCTCCGCGGGCGGGATCACGACGTCGAATAGGAATTTGGCGCTCGCCGCGACCAGCAACGCGCCCAGAATGCCGCGCAAGTACTCGGCCTTTATGCCGGCGCCGATACGCGCGCCAATCTGAGCGCCGACAACGCCGCCCGCCATCAGCAGCAGCGCCAAAACGAGATCCACCGTCTGCGTCGCCATGGATTGCAGGATGACGATCAGCGACGCGATCACCATCACCTGAAACTGCGATGTGCCGATCACGACGTTTGTCGGCATCCGCAGCAAATAGATCATCGCCGGAATCAGGATGAAGCCGCCGCCGATGCCCATGATCGCCGAGATCACGCCGATGGCGAAGCCGATAACCAGGGGCGGCAACACGCTGATGTAAAGACCCGACCGGGGAAAACGCAGACGAAAGGGCAAGGTGTGCGCGATCGATTTAAGCGGCCGGCGCAGGATCGAGACGCTCTTGACTGGGTGGCCGCGCCAGAAGCGATAGCTCTCGCGCACCATCAAGAAGCCGACGCTTGAGAGCAGCAACAGATAGAGGATCGAGACGATGAGATCGAGCTGACCAAGGCGCAGCAGGCGCTCGAATAGCGCCACGCCGCTGGCGCTGCCGAGGACGCCGCCGATCGACAGCAAAAGTCCCATGCGCCAATCGACGGCCTTGCGCCTGGTCTGCGTCATGATGCCGGAAAATGAGGTCGCTGCGATCTGGCTGGCGCCCGTCGCAACCGCGACTGGGGCGGGCACGCCCAAGAACAGCAGCGCCGGCGTCATGATGAAGCCGCCGCCGACGCCGACTAGGCCCGACACGAATCCGACGCCGCCGCTCACCAATAGGATAAGCAGCACGGCCACCGGCATCTCGGCGATCGGCAAATAGATCAAAATTCTGCTCTGAACTCAGCGCCGCAGCACTATGCCCGCGGCCCTTATGGGGAGGGTCGCGCGTCGAGGCAACGCCGCTTTGCCGCTAATTTATCGTACCGCCGCGTTAGCTGGCGGGGCGGGCGCTGTTCCAGGCGCGTGGGCCGAATTCGCCGTTCGCCGAGGCGCTTGCGGCGCGTGGGCGGAAGGCCTGGGCGCGTGCCCGGGCCTGCTCCACCTGAATCTGCGGCAGCTGTGCTTCGATGGCGGTTGCGCGTGCGGCCGCGTCCTGATCGCCTTGGCGCGCGGCCACGAGGAACCAGAACAGCGCCTCCGATGGCGAAGCGTTCACGCCGCGCCCCTGTTGGTAGAGGACGCCAAGATTGTACTGGCTATCCGCGACGCCGAGCTCGGCCGCTTGTCTGAACCAGCGGAACGCCGCCGCTTCGTCGAGCGGCGCACCTTCGCCGCGCGCGAAATAGACACCGAGATCGTGCATGGCGCGGCGATTGCCTGCCGCCGCCGCGCGTTCGGTCCATTGCCGGGCGATGGTAAGATCAGCCGGCACGCCTTCACCGCGCTCGTAGAGCTTGGCCAAGCGGTATTGCGCCATGGGGAAGCCGCGATCGGCGGCGCGGCGCAGCATGGTGACGCCCTCATTGGTGCGGCCGGCGCTGATGCGCTGCAGCGCCAATTCGTACTGCGCTATGAGATCGCCGGACTGCGCAGCTTGTTCAAGCGTGACGCTGCGCGCTGGGAGAGGGCCGGCGACGACTTGTTGCGTCGTCGCCTGGCTGTTCTGCGCGATCGGCGCGCCCGGCGCCGGCGCCGCGGCGCCCTCGCTCGGCGCAGCCTCATCCGGGATCACGTCTTCCGCTGGCGCCTCCGCAAATGGATCAGGCGGCGGCAATGCCGGAGCGACATCCGTCACCGGTGTTGGCGCAGGCGCCGCATCCGTTTGCGGCTCGGCGCTGTCAGCCGCATTCCTAAGGTAATAAGCGCCGCCAACGAGTGCGGCGGCGATGACGCCCGCTGCGCCCCAAAGCACGACGCGGCTGGAGCCGCGCAGGCTGAGCTTCGGTGTTTCCACCGATGGATCAGGCCGGGTCTTCGGCAGCGATTGCGCTTGAGCGGCCTTGCGGGCGTTGGCGAGATAGTCGTTCTTGCCTGGCGCCGCAGCAGTCACCTCTTCCGGAAGCGGCGGCAGTTCGGTCAGCTCTGGCGCATCCAGCGAAAGCGGTTCGTCTCCGGCGGCGTTGGCCAGCGGCACATCGTTCGCGGTCCCGGCGTGAGGCGTCACCAATGGCGCAACAGCGTCTTCAATTGTCGACGGGCCGAGATCATCTTCCGGCGTCCAGAATGGATCATCGTCGAGCGGCGGCGCGGCGGCCGCGGCCTCAACGTCATCCGTTGCCGGCTCGTCGATCAACAGATCGTCGTCGGGGGAGACTTCAATCTGCTTGTATTCCGGTGGCACGAACTGCTCGTCGGCGGTGTCTTCATCGACGAGCAGATCGTCGATCTGATTGTCCTCAGCGAAGTAGATGTCGTGATCGTTCGGCGTTTCCGAGAGATGCGGGCGCGGCGGCAACGGCGCCGCACGCACCGGCTGAGCCGCGTCGTGCGGTGAAACATATGGCTGCGGCTCGGGATTGCTCAGATCGAACGAGTCCGTCGTCGTGTCGAAAGCAGGGAAGTTCGAGCGGTCAAAGCTCTGGTGGTCTTCTTGGCGGCGTGTTGGCGTCGGGATCGTGGGCTCCGCCGTCGCCGGTCCGCGGCCGCTCTCGAACTGTTCGAGCTTCGAAGCCACGCTCGACACCGCCTTCTGCACCGGCGCGATCGCTTCTTGGCTGTGTTCTTCGACTTCCGCCAAACGCTGCATGATCGAGCTGATGGCTTCCGAGACGCGCTGACCAGCGCGCTCCTCGCTGTCGAGCATACGCTCGCCCAGTTCGCGAGCGAGAATGTCCTGCCGCTGGTTGAAGCGTTCAGCCATGCGCGCGACTTGCTCGCCCACATGCTCAATCGCTTGCGCGCTGCGCTGCTCAACCGCGCCGACGCGCTCTTCGAGGCGCTCCGAGAGGCGCCCGACCTCGAGGCCCATGCGATCAAAGGCCGAGGCTTCGCGGCGCTCGATCTCGTCGAAGCGATGCTCCAACGTGGCCGCCATGCGCGACAATTCTTCGCGAACCGCGGAGGCGGCGGCGTCATCGTTGCGCGCTTCGACCGTGCGCAGGCGCTGATCGACCGTTTCCGACATGCGCTTGATCTCGATCGAGATGGCCTCGATCGTTTGCGCTTGGCGGCGCTCGGCGGCGGCCAAGCGGCGGTTCACATCCGCCAGCGCCTCTTCAACGCCTTCACCGCCAACCATGACGGCTTGCAGCTCTTGGGTGACTTCTTCGCGAAGAGTCTGCGCCATCGTATCGAGGCGCTGCTCAAGCATCGCGCGAACGGCTTCCGTCTCTTGCGCGGCGCCGCCACCCTGTTCGATGCGTGCGCTGAGCGAGGAGACCGTCTCTTCGATATGGCGGATCGCCGTGTTGGCGGTGGATTCGGTTTCTTCGAGCTTGTCGGCCAGGCGCTGTAGTGCGCGGTCGAGCGATTCAACCGTGTCGCCGATTTGATCAATCTTGGCCGTGTTGGCTGTCGCCGATTCAACACTGGCGATACGCGCTTCGAAGGCGGCGAGGGCGCCTTTGAGCGGGCTATCATCGCTCTTGGTTTCAAGCGCGGCGAGGCGCTCGGCGATATCTTGTTGAGCCTGGCGGAGGTCGCTGAGGTCAATCGCGCCAGATTGGCCGGCAATGTCTTCAACTTGCTTGACTCGGGCCGAGAGCGTGAGTTGCGCGTTGCGCAGATCCGCGATCGCGGCGCCGGCGGCTTGACGAAGCCCTGCCGTGCTTTCGCGTGCGGCGGCTTCCGCGCGTTCGATGCGCGCGATCAGGCTCGCTTGCTCAGCCTTCAGCGTGTCGACAGCGCCGACGCGCTTGGCGATTTCGTTTTCAAGACGGACGACTTCTTCAAGCAACGCTTCGCGCGCGCCCCGCGTTTCGCTTGAGGTCTCCGTGCGAACTTCCGCGACCGCAGTCTCGATGGCGCGCCGCGTTGACGCTTCACTGTCAGTGAGGCGTTCGCTCAGTTCTTCTTGCAGGCGGCGCAGTTCGTTGACGGCATCGGCAGAGGCTTCCGTCGCTTGACGCGCCGCTTCTTCAGCGACGGCCCGTGCCTCAGCCAGGGTCTGCGCGAGATTGCCGCCATTGCCGATCTCGTTGGTCAGATACGACGCCGCGGCTTCGGCGCGGCGCGCCACTTCTTCAGCGACTGCAACCTGCTGCTCAAGCCGGCTTTTCACGTCCGAGATGTCGGCGGTGGCGCCATTGAACGCTTGTTCTGCGCGTTCCAGGCGGCCGCTTAGCGTGTCGCCGGCGGAGCGGAATTGTTCGAGCGCATCCGCGATGCGTTCGGCGGCTTCGTTTGATGCGGCTTCCGCATCTTCGATACGCGCGGCAAGGCCGAGCACAGAGCGATCAATTGTCGAGACGGCGCGATCGAGGCCGGTGACGGCGAGTTGCGTGCGGCGTTCGATCGATTCAATGCGCTGCGCAAGGCGGCTCGGATCAACAGGGCGGTTTCCGCCGCCGACGCTCCAATCGTCTTCGCCATCGAAGTCCGTGTTGGAAAAACCAAAGCTGCGCGCGCGTGGTGCGCGCGGCGGCTGTTGCGGCGTGTTGTGCGGTTGCGATTGCGCGCCACCGCCACCAAGCTGACCGGACGCAAGCGCCTGGTTCAGATATTCGCCGAGACTCAACCCTTGGCGAGCCGCAGCTTCGCGCGCCGCTTCTCGTACCTTCGGGTCGATGCCCTTGACGCTCCAGCTTTGCGCACCGCTCATTATGCCCTCGCCGCGTTCTCGCCGCGCGTCCGCGGCTCACGCCCAACCCCCGGGGCAGACTCGAAGAATTCGAGAATCGCCCACGACTTTGCAGTGTCGATCAAAGGCGGCGCCGTGTTAATGGCGGGTAAAATCGTAAACGAGGATTAGCCATGTCTGACACGCCGCGACAGTTCGGTCCCGAAACGCAGGGCGCGATCTATCTGCGCGGGTTGAGTGGCGCGAAACCTGAGATCCCGACGAACTTCACCGGCCTCGAAGCGGCGGCGCAGAAAAAGATGACCCCGGAAGCGTGGGCCTACACTGCTGGCAGCGCCGGACTAGAAACGGCTGCGGACGCAAATCGCGCCGCTTTTGCGCGGTTTCCTATCGCGCCGCGCATGCTGGCTGGCGCGGCGACACGCAATCTCGGTTGCGAAATATTCGGCGCGCGCGCCGCAGCGCCTATCTTCTCGTCGCCGATTGGCGTGCTGGAAATGATGCATCCCGAGGCTGATCTCGCCGTCGCGCGGGCGATGAAGGCCTTGAGCCTGCCGATGATCATTTCGTCTCAGGCTTCAACGCCGATGGAGAAGATCGCCGAAGCCAATGGCGATGGCCCGCGCTTCTACCAACTCTACTGGGGCAAATCGGACGCACTCGCGGAGAGTTTCGTAAAGCGCGCCGAGGCGATCGGCTGCAAAGCCATCTTCATCACCCTCGACACTTTAGTATTGGGATGGCGTCCGCGTGATCTCGATCTCGGATTTTCACCGTTCCTGCGCGGGCAGGGCATCGCGCAATACACCTCAGATCCGGTGTTCAGAGGAATGTTGCCGCAGACGCCGGAGGAAAACCCGCTGGGCGCCGCCGTGCAGTTCACGCAGCTCTTCTCTGACCCTGGCCTGGACTGGAAGCGTGTCGCGAAAATCAGATCGTGGACGAAACTGCCCGTCGTGTTGAAGGGCATCATGCGCGCCGACGACGCCGAGAAGGCGGTGCGCGAGGGCTATGACGGCGTGATGGTCTCGAACCATGGCGGCCGGCAGGTCGATGGCGGCATTGGCGCGCTCGACGCGCTGGCGAAGGTAACCTCGGTTGTTGGCGGGCGCGTGCCCGTCTTCTTTGACTCCGGCATCCGCTGCGGCGCCGACATCTTTAAAGCCATTGCGCTGGGGGCAACGGCGACCGGCATCGGCCGTCCCTATGCTTATGGTCTCGCCCTTGCCGGCGAGCAGGGCGTCCAAGCGGTTATGGAATACCTCCTGGCGGAGCTTGACCTCACAATGGCGCTCAACGGTTGCCCGACGCCCGCCGACATCAAGCGGGACTTGCTTGGGTGAAACGAAATTTATGACGGCAGCGTCAACTTAGCTTGACCCTACCGTAAACGGAAACTAGCGTCAGGGGAGCTGGGTTAACCGGAGGGACCTCCCCATGACGTCCAAAGCTGAGCGCACCTACACGATTTCGCAGTTGGCTCGAGAGTTCGAGGTCACGCCTCGCGCGCTCCGCTTCTATGAAGACAAGGGTCTGCTGACGCCGCGCCGCGACGGCATGAACCGCGTCTATTCGCATCGCGACCGCGCCAAGCTGCAACTGATCCTGCGCGGCAAGCGCGTCGGCCTCTCGCTTATCGAGATCAAGGAAATTCTCGATCTCTACAAAGTCGATCAGCGCGCCCAAGCGCAAACGGCGCTGAAGAAGTACCAGCAGCGCATCGTCGCGCTCGAAGCGCAGCGTGAAGATGTCGATGCCGCGATCGAGATCCTGCACGATAGCGTCGCCAAGCTTGAGCGGTTCCTTGCGAAGCCCGCGACGCCGGCGGCGATGGGCGCCGCGCGCGCCTTTGAAGCTGAAGCCAAGAAGCGGCTCGAAGACGCCCACTAGCGGCAAGCGGCAGTCGGCAGTAGGCAGTCGGATCGGCTGTGGCTGCTGCTTTCGCGACTGCCCATTGCCGACTGCCGACTGCCGATTCAGGAGCAGACGATGCCGTCATACACAGCGCCCCTCAGAGAGTATCGCTTCCTGTTGAAGGACGTGCTCGACATCGAGCGCTATTCCAATTTGCCTGGCTTCGCCGAGGCGCCGCTCGATCTGATCGATCAAGTGTTGGAGGAGGGCGCCAAGTTTTGCGAAGGCGTTCTGGCGCCGCTCAACAAGGTCGGCGATGAGCACGGCTGCAAGCGCGCAGACGATGGCTCGGTGACGACGCCGCCAGGTTTCAAGGAAGCTTACAAGCAATTCGTCGACGCTGGCTGGCCGGCGCTCTCAAGCGATCCGAACTATGGCGGCCAAGGCATGCCGCACATCGTGGCGCTGGCTTGGAACGAGATGGTCGCCTCGTCGAACATGGCGTTCGGCATGTATCCAGGCTTGAGCCATGGCGCCTACGCGGCGATCCACAATCACGGCAGCGACGAACAGAAGCAGACGTATTTGCCGAAGCTCGTCAGCGGCGAGTGGACCGGCACCATGAACCTGACCGAGCCGCATTGCGGCACCGATCTCGGTTTGCTGCGCACCAAGGCGATCCCGCAGGCGGATGGTTCCTATCGCATCACTGGCCAGAAGATTTTCATCTCAGCCGGCGAACACGATCTCGCGTCGAACATCATTCACCTCGTGCTCGCGCGCATCGAAGGCGCGCCGCAAGGCACGAAGGGCATTTCGCTCTTTATCGTGCCGAAGTTCTTGCTTGATAAGGACGGCAATCCGGGTGAGCGCAACCGCGTCGTGTGCGGCAAGATCGAAGAGAAGATGGGCATTCACGGCAACTCGACGTGCGTGCTGAACTATGATGACGCGACCGGCTATCTCATCGGTCAAGAGAACAAGGGCCTGATGGCCATGTTCGTGATGATGAACGTGGCGCGCTTGGGCGTTGGCCTGCAGGGGCTCTCGCAATCGGAAGTCGCGTATCAGAACGCTGTGGCCTACGCGAAAGATCGCCTGCAAATGCGTTCGCTCACCGGCCCTAAGAATCCCGACGGTCCGGCCGATCCGATCATCGTGCACCCGGACGTGCGTCGCATGCTGATGGACGCGAAGGCGTTCAACGAAGGCGCGCGGGCGTTTGCGTTCTGGACTTCGCTCCATGGCGATCTCATGCACGCCTCGCCGGACGAAAAGGTGCGCCAGAAGGCCGAAGATTACATGGGCCTGATGACGCCCGTGATCAAAAGCTACCTCACCGACAAGGGTTACGCGAACGCGACCAACGCGCAGCAAATCTTCGGCGGTCACGGCTACATCGAAGAACACGGCATGAGCCAGTTCGTGCGCGATGCGCGGATCACGCAGATTTACGAAGGCACCAACGGCATCCAGGCGCTCGATCTCGTCGGCCGTAAGCTCGGCGCCAATGGCGGCCGCGCAATCTTTGCGTTCTTCAACGAGCTCGACGACTTCGTCCACAACCACGAAGACGACGCCGATCTCAAGGAATTCGTCGATGCGCTGAAAGGCGCGAAGGCGCAACTCCAAGAGGGCGCGATGTGGCTCATGCAAAACGGCATGACCAATTTCGATAATGCCGGCGCGGCCAGCCACGATTTCCTCAATCTCTTCGGCCTAACCGCGCTCAGCTACATGTGGGCGCTGCAAGCGAAGGCGGCGCACGCGGCGAAGAAGAACGGCGGCGCTGGCGATCCTTATTACGATACGAAACTGGCGACGGGCCGCTACTTCATAGCGCGCATGCTGCCGGACGCCGCCGCGCATCTCGCCAAACTGAAGAGCGGCGCGGACACGGTGATGGCGCTGCCGGCGGAGGCGTTCTGATGGCGGCCCACACCGCCACCGTCACTTGGCAGCGCGGCGAAGACGATTTCGCCGCCGGGCACTATTCGCGCGCGCATGAGATATCATTTGACGGTGGCATCACGGTCCAAGGCTCGGCGTCGCCGTCGGTGGTGAGGGCGCCGTATTCGCGCGAAGATGCGGTCGACCCCGAAGAGCTGCTGGTGGCTTCGCTCTCGACCTGCCACATGCTCTGGTTTCTCGATCTCGCGCGCCGCGCCGGTTTTATCGTCGATGCCTACGAAGATCGCGCCTCCGGCACGATGGGCAAGGACGATCGCGGCAAGATTGCCGTCACGCAGGTGAAGCTCAATCCGCAAATCCTGTGGGGCGGCGAAAAGCAGCCGGCGCCGGAAGAAGTTCGCGAACTGCATCACAAAGCGCACGAAGCTTGTTTCATCGCCAACTCGTTCCGAGGCGACATCGCCATCGGCGGCGGGGAGGCGCATTAGTTTACCGCGCTTCGCTCAGCCCGAGCGAAGCGGTCAGCGGAGTAGGTGGAAACACCAGGGGCGACTCCGGTCCCATCCAGGGTGAAGCGGCGCTAAGCGCCGCAACGTTGGAGTACGAAAATGGCTGAGGCCTATATTTATGACGCGGTTCGCACGCCGCGCGGCAAGGGCAAGCAGAACGGCTCGCTGCACGAGCAGACCTCGCTGCAACTCGCGACGCAAGTGCTGCAGGCGATCCGTGATCGCAACAACCTCGACACCTCGAAGGTCGATGACGTCGTCATGGGCGTCCTGTCGCCGATCGGCGAGCAAGGCGGCAATCTTCCGCGCATCGCCGTGCTGAACGCCGGCTACGCCGAAACCGTCGCCGGCATTCAAGTCGAGCGCTTCTGCGCCTCGGGCTTAGAGGCCTGCAACATCGCAGCGGCGAAGGTGAAATCTGGCGAAGCAGAATTGGCGATTGGCGGCGGCTGCGAAAGCATGAGCCGCGTGCCGATGGGCTCGACCGGCGGCTCGTGGGCGACCGATCCGTCGATCGCCATGAAGACATACTTCACGCCGCAAGGCGTGTCGGCCGACGCGATCGCGACCAAGCACGGCTTTTCGCGCACCGACGTCGACCAATACGCCGTCCAATCGCAGCAGCGCGCTGCAAAAGCCTGGAAGGAAGGCCGCTTCAAGAAGTCGATCGTGCCGGTGAAGGATCAGCTGGGCGTCACGCTGCTCGACCATGACGAATTCATGCGTCCGGAAACGACGATGCAGTCGCTGGCCGCGCTTGAGCCGAGCTTCAAGGTACAAGGCGAAGTGATGCCGGGTTTCGATGGCGTCATTCAGCAGCGTTACCCGGAACTCGAAAAGATCGATCACGTCCACCACGCCGGCAATTCGTCCGGCATCGTCGACGGCGCCGCTGCGGTTCTGATCGGTTCGAAGGAAATGGGCGACGCGCTCGGTCTGAAGCCGCGCGCGCGCATCATGGGCGGCGCCTCGATCGGCTCCGAGCCGTCGATCATGCTGACCGGCCCTGAGCACGTCACGCACAAGCTGATGAAGAAGCTCAACCTCACCAAGCAAGACATCGACCTCTGGGAATTGAACGAAGCGTTCGCCTCGGTCGTGCTGCGCTGGGTGCAGGCGCTCGATCTCGACATGGAGAAGGTCAACGTCAATGGCGGCGCGATCGCGATGGGTCACCCCATCGGCGCCACCGGCGCGATGATCCTCGGCACCATGGTCGATGAACTCGAGCGCGCCGACAAAGAGCGTGCGCTGATCACGCTCTGCATCGGCGCCGGCATGGGCACCGCCATGGTGATCGAACGAGTGAACTAATGTGAGGGGCGCCCCGGCTGGTCGCGTGCGGCCGGGGCGTCGGCTATCGAAACGACAGCGCGCGGCGGAAGTATAAAAGAGTAGGGTAGGTCCGATGGAAAACTTCAAAATCGACGTCGACAGCGACGGCATCGCGCTCATCACGTTCGACGTGCCGGGCCGCTCCATGAACACGATCACAGGCTCGGTGATGCGTGACCTGATCACGCTCGTCGAGACGATCAAGTCCGACGAGAAGATCAAGGGCGCGGTCATCACCTCCGGCAAAACCACCGGCTTCTGCGCCGGCGCCGATCTTGGCGAACTCAATCAACGCGGCGCGGCCAAGCAGGAAGAGCCGAAGAGCGAAGAAGAGAAGCTGAAGAAGCAATTCGACCAGAGCTTCACGTTGAACCGTTCGCTGCGCGCTATCGAAACCTGCGGCAAACCTGTCGCTGTCGCGCTTGAAGGCCTCGCCCTCGGCGGCGGCCTCGAAATCGCGCTGGCGTGCCACTATCGCGTCGCGGCGGACAATCCGAAGATCAAGTTCGGCCTGCCTGAATCTAAAGTCGGCCTGCTGCCGGGCGCCGGCGGCACGCAACGTCTGCCGCGCCTGATCGGCGTGCAGAACGCCGCGATGATGATCCTGCAGGGCGCCGACAAGTCGCCGCAAGAAGCCAAGGGCTTGGGCTTCATCAACGAAGTCGTTGAGGCCGGCAAAACCGTCGAGGCCGCGAAGGCGTGGGTGAAGTCGACTTTGCCGTGGGATTACGCGAAGGGCCCGAACCCGAAGTCGATCGCGCCGTGGGATGTCAAAGGCTACAAGGTGAAAGACGGCCCGTTCACGCCAGGCGGCGCGATGGCGGCTGTCGGCGGCAACGCCATGGTCTCGAAGCAGACCAATCTCAACTATCCGGCGCAGCGCAACATTCTGTCCTGCATCTATGAAGGCATGCAGGTGCCGATCGACGCGGCGCTGCGCATCGAGTCGCGCTACTTCATCAAGACCGCCAACACGCCGCAAGCCAAGGGCATGATCCGGACGCTGTTCGTGAACATGCAAGCCCTCGGCAAAGGCGGAAACCGCCCCGAAGGCATCCCGACTTACGACATCAAGAAGGTCGCCGTGATTGGCGCGGGCCTCATGGGCGCCGGCATTGCTTATGTGCAGGCCAAGGCCGGCATCGAAACCGTGCTTCTCGATGTCAGCCAGGAAGCGGCGGAAAAGGGTAAGGCCTATTCCCAACGCATCGTCGATAAGGATGTCTCGCGCGGCAAGATCACCAAGGAGAAGGGCGATGCCCTGCTCGCACTGATCACGCCCTCGACCGATTATTCGTTGATCAAGGGCTCGGACCTGGTCATCGAAGCTGTGTTCGAGAATGTTCAGCTGAAAGCGGAAGTCACCAAGAAGGCCGAAGCCTTCCTCGCCGATACGGCCGTCTTCGGCTCCAACACTTCGACGCTGCCGATCACCGGCCTCGCCGAAGCCTCCGAGCGTCCGAAGAACTTCATCGGCATCCACTTCTTCTCGCCGGTCGAGCGCATGGGTCTCGTCGAGCTGATCATGGGCAAGGAAACGACGCCGGAAACGCAAGCCAAGGCGATCGATTACGTCATCAAGATCCGCAAGACGCCGATCACCGTGAACGATTTCCGCGGCTTCTACACCTCGCGCTGCTTCGGCACCTATCCGGCCGAAGGCGTCGAGATGCTGATGGAAGGCATCGCGCCGGCGATCATCGAAAATGTCGGCCGCCAGTGCGGCATGCCGATGGGCCCGCTCGAAGTCTCAGATTCCGTCGGTCTCGATACGGCGCTGAAGATCGGCAAGACCAACGCCGAGCTCAATCAGCAGGACTACAAGAAGGACCCGCGCGCCGCGATGCTGTCATGGCTCGTGGAAGAAAAGGGCCGCGTCGGCCGCAAAGGCGGTAAGGGCTATTACGAGTATGGCGACGACGGAAAGCCAACGCGCATCTGGCCTGGCATCTCCGAGCGCATCGAAGTGAAGACGAAGGAGTGCCCGCCGGAGCTCAAAACCGAGCTCACCAAGCGCTTCCTCTTCCGTCAGTGCATCGAAGTCGCGCGTTGCTTCGAAGAAGGCGTCATCACCGATCCGCGCGACGCCGATGTCGGCTCGATCCTGGCTTGGGGCTTCGCGCCATATTCAGGCGGCTGCATCAGCTACATCGACTTGTTCTGGGGAACGAAGAAGTTCGTCGAAGAAGCCGATCGTCTCGCCGACACTTACGGCGAACGCTTCCGCCCGAACAAACTCCTCCGCGACATGGCCGCGAAGGGCGAGAGCTTCTACGAACGCTTCGGCGCCAAGCAGAAGGCAGCTGCGTAAATCGTTACTGGGTGGACGTAACGAGAGGGGGTGCGCTTTTTGCGCGCCCCCTTATCTTTGAGCCATGACATCTCTGGCCGATCCTCTGCGTCTTCGCTCCGGCGCCACGCTCAAGAACCGTTTCGTTCTCGCCCCGCTCACCAACATTCAAAGCCATCCCGATGGCGTCCTCAGCGACGACGAGTTTCGCTGGCTCACGATGCGGGCCCAAGGCGGCTTTGCGCTGACGATGACCTGCGCAGCCTCCGTGCAGGAGGAGGGCGTCGGCTTCCCCGGCCAGCTTGGCTTTCATGACGCAAAGCACGAGCCGGGCCTCACGCGCCTCGCCGCCAAGATCAAGGAGTACGGCAGCCTCGCCATCGCGCAGCTGCATCACGGCGGCTTGCGCTCGGTAAAGAATCCGAAGGCGCCGAGCGCCGACGAAAAGCTCAAAGCCGAAGCGATGACGCTGGATGACATTCAGCATTCGCGCGATTGCTTCATCGCCGCTGCGCAGCGCGCTGAGCGCACTGGCTTCGACGGCGTCGAACTCCACGGCGCGCACGGCTATCTCATCTGCTCGTTCCTGAGCCCCGAACTCAACCGCCGCGATGACGCCTACGGCGGCGATCCCGAACGCCGCGCGCGCTTTTTGCTAGAACTGATCGATGGCATTCGCGCCGCCACCAAGCCAGGCTTCACCCTCGGCGTGCGTCTTTCGCCTGAACGCTGGGGGCTGAAGGTGCTTGAAATTCGCGATGTGGCGCAGCGCATACTCCGCGACGCCAAGATCGACTTTCTCGACATGTCGCTTTGGGACGTGCGCAAGGAGCCCGACGAGGAGAGCCTGCGAGGCCGCACGCTCGCGTCGTATTTCAGCGAGCTTGATCGTGGCGATGTGCGCCTCGGCGCCGCCGGCAAGATCATGTCGGCGCAGGATGCACGCGACGTGATAGCGGCCGGCTTCGACTTCCCCATCCTCGGCCGCGCCGCCATCCTCCACCACGATTTCCCGAAACGCGCCACAGCCGACCCCAACTTTGTCGCGCGGTCGACGCCCGTCAGTGAACAATATCTGCGTGATGAGGGACTGGGTCCGGCCTTCGTGAATTATATGCGCACCTGGAAGGGCTTCGTCGAAGAGGCCGCGTAAGGATTTTCCTGGCGGCTCTGCGTATTAGGCGTATCGTCGGCGGCGACGACGGGGGTCGCCATGATGAGAGCGGTGTTTGTTGCGGTTGCTCTGGTGCTGCTGAGCGCGTGCGCCACGGCCGGGCCGATCGAGACCGGGCGCGCTGCTCCAGCCAGCTTCGATGCCGCTCCGGTGGAATCCATGGTGCTGACCTCAGTGCGCGCCTTGGAGCGGCGGCGGTTCAGTTCGCCGCGCGAACGGCAGCCCGACTTGCGGCCAATTCTCGCGACCACAATTGACCGCGCCCGCCGCCGCGCGCGCCGCCGGCGCATTATTTTCGCCAAAGCGCAGCGCCCAT
>CALBST010000359.1 GCA_937967425.1 uncultured Caulobacteraceae bacterium | reverse complement strand
AACGAGAGCAGCACCGCCTTCTTGGCCCACTGGTTCACGTGCCAGTCGCCCGTGCCGCGCTTCTCGGCGACGCGGAGCTTGCCCGAATCGAGCGCGTCGAGCGTCGCGTCCACGGCGTCGCGCACCGCGCCCTTGGTCGCGGCGTTGATCGTGTCGCGTTTCTCCCAAGCGTCGTCGATGGCCTTGGCGAGGGCGGCGTGGTCCATGGCGATGATTCCGGAAATGATGAAAAGGCAGGTGCCGCGCTATCTATCGCCTCGAACGCAAGGGGGCAATGGCGCTTAACTCAAGTAGCGCGCCGCTTCTATTCGAGGCTAAACTTCCATGTCTAAAGTATCGCAGGAAGATCCTCTCCGGTGTCGGGAATGCATACCGATGACGCATTGAGGATGGCGGCGTTCGAACACGTGCGCGTTCTTAAACAGTCGTTCGGCGCAATCCCGGCGGCAAAATTGGCCGACGGATTTGTATATCGTGGGGAGCGTGTGCCGTTGGTAAATCCGCGGCGCGGCATATTTAAGCCGCGCTCGATGCAGCGGCTGCTTTCAATCAAGACTGTATTTCCCAAGCCCGGTGGCAAGGTTTGGTATGACGATCAACGCGAAATACATCAGCTAATCTTCGGTGCTAACGAGACATTTGGCTACAGCTTCATGGGGGAGGATCCGGACGCTGCGGAAAACCGGCTGATGCGCGAAGCAATGCTGGAAAATGTGCCGGTCATCTACTTCGTCGGTATTGCCCCGGCTCGCTATGAGGCAATCGTACCTACTTACATCGTCGGGTGGGATGCGAAAGCTCTGCGCGCGGATATTGCGTTCGGTGTCGAGGAGCGCATCAGCCCACATGATAAGTCTCACAAAGATTCACAACTTTCCGAGTTCGCAGCTCTCTACCGTGAAGAGGCGCCCGCGCCGGCCGAAAGGCGCTACGCTCTGCGGACGGTCAAGCAACGCTTGCACCAAACCTGCTTTCGCGAAGCCGTGCTTGCGGCCTATCGCGGCCGCTGCGCATTTTCTGGATTGCCCGAGCCGTTGCTCTTGGACGCGGCACATATTGTTGAGGACCGCAATGAAAAATGGGGCCAACCATCGGTGACCAACGGCCTGCCGCTTTCAAAAGTCCATCATGCGGCATTCGACGCGCACTTGATTGGCGTTGACCCCGACTACAGAATTCATGTCTCCGAGCGACTGCTTAGCCGCCACGATGGCGACATTCTCAAGAGCCTAAAATTGCTTGACGGTAGCAAACTGCATTCGCCGCGCCGACCACAGGACGCGCCGAGCCGAGAGCGTCTCGAAGTTCGTTACACACTGTTCAAGGCGGCGAACTAATCGTACAGCAGCTGTGTCATCCAGTAGAGCGCGCCAACGCAGGTTGGACTTACACGCAGTCGCGGTCGAACCTCACACATCCAAATTCGCCACCTCGAGCGCATGCGTCTGGATGAACTCGCGGCGCGGCTCGACGAGGTCGCCCATCAGGGTCGAGAAGATGTCTTCGGCCTGGTCGCCGTGCGCGGTCTTCACCTGAAGCAGCGAGCGCGCGTTGGGGTCGAGCGTGGTTTCCCAGAGTTGCTCGGGATTCATTTCGCCCAAGCCCTTGTAGCGCTGGATGCCCGTGCCCTTGCGGCCCTCGGCCATGATCGCCGCGATCAAGCCGAGCGGGCCGGTGATGGGCGTCGTGGCCCCCTTCACCTTGAAGTGGCCGTGCCGGGCGTAAAGCGCCTGGAGCGCGGGGGCCTCGGCGTCGATGCGGCGCGCATCGGCGCTCTTGATCACCGCGCCGTCGATGCGGTGGCGCTCGCTCACGCCGCGCAGATTGCGCGCGAATTCCAGCCCGCCGTCGGGCAGCACATGGCCCTGCCAGCCCTTGTCGTGCTCGGCGGCGAGCGCGTCGAGCCGGCGCGCGACATAGCCCGCGGCGGCCTCCGCCTGCGCGCGGTCCTCGAGGATCGCGACGTTCAGCGCGCCCGCGATCGCCGTCTGCTCGACGACGTCGGCCGAGCCCACGTGGCGGATCA
>CALBST010000358.1 GCA_937967425.1 uncultured Caulobacteraceae bacterium | reverse complement strand
TCAGCAACGCGTCTTGCACTTCGGGATTGCGAATGTTCAGATCGGGCTGCTCGGGAAGGAAGTTGTGGAAGTAGTACTGGCGCCGGCGGGAATCCCAAGTCCAAGAGCAGCCGCCAAACATCGCCTGCCAGTTGTTCGGCGGTGAGCCATCAGGCTTTGCATCCGCCCAAACGTACCAATCGGCTTTTGCGTTGTCGCGGCTGAAGCGGCTCTCCTGAAACCACGCGTGCTGATCGGAGGAGTGGGAGAAGACGAGGTCGATGATGACCTTGAGATTCAGCTGGTGAGCGCGCCTGACGATCATGTCGAAATCGCCAAGCGCGCCAAACATCGGATCGACATCGGCATAGTCGGCCACGTCGTATCCGTAATCCTTCATCGGCGAGCGATAGAATGGCGAAATCCAGATCGCATCAACGCCAAGCTTGGCGACGTGCTCTAGCCGCTCAACGATGCCCTCGAGGTCGCCGACGCCGTCGCCGTTCGAGTCGCGAAAGGAGCGAGGATAGATTTGATAGATTACCGCGCCGCGGAGCCAATCAGTCATGCACCACGCATGACGAACGCTGCGCCACAAATCAAGCGCAGCAGCCGGTTCGCCGCCGAAGGGTTAGATTATCCAGCGGCCTGGGCCGCTCGAACTGCTGGGTTCCGCATTCATGCGTGTCACGCGCGGCGCGGGAACTTCCGCCTCCCGCACGTTGGCGAACGCAACCCATTCCGCTTCACAGGCTACGGAGGTGAACTTCAGAACGCCGTAGCCGCGATTGGTGACGTCACACCACGCGAGGTGCGGATTAGCGCTCTGCATCATCGCTTCGCGCGCGCCGGGCGCGCCAGCAGACATTGCCTGCTCAAGTCCCGGCGACGTAACGCTCGCTCCTGCAAACTCAAGTGCGGCGATACGCGTGGAATCTTCGGGCGAGGCGAGATTGTTGACCCAAGTGTTGTGGCTATCGCCGCCAAGCACGACGGCGTTGGCCGCATGCGCGGCGCATGCCCGCAAGAAGCGATCGCGCGCGGCGGGGTAGCCGTCCCAAGCATCGAGGTTCCAGGGCATGCCGTACCGGCCAAGCCGCTCGCCAATCGTGACGTACCGGCGCGTATTGCTGTGAGCGCTCGCGGGAACCATCGCCGAGGCGCCGGCGCCGATCAGCTGTTCGCCGACAGCAATCTGTTGCGCCACGATCTGCCAAGTCTGGCCACGCTGTTTGGAGGTCGCGAGCGTCTCGGCAAGCCAGTCCTCTTGTTCGGCGCCCAACAGGGTGCGCGCTGGGTCCAACAGATGGGTGCGCCGGAATTCATCGACGGCCGCCTGTGTCCCGGCGCCATCTGACAGCAAACGCAGGCCCAGCGCACGCCGGTAATCGAGTTGTCGTGTGCGGCCGATATAGCGTGTGTCGATCAGGATGATCTTCGCGAGTTCGCCCCAATCAAGCGCGCGATAAAGGCGCACGGCGTTTGGATCAGGCCGGCGGATCGGCATCCAGTCGAAATATGCTTTTGAAGCCGCAGCCACGCGGTCGGCGTAACTTCCCTCGTTGCGCTGGTGATTTTGAGCGCCGGTCGCCGTCGCATCGTTGGTGATTTCGTGATCGTCCCAAACAGCCGCGATTGGCTTCGCCGCGCGCAGAGCAAGCAGATTCGGGTCCGTGTGATATTGCTGATAACGGCGGTAGTAATCATCGAGCGAGACGATCTCGTGATCGGGATCGAAAGCGCGGCCCGGAACCATGAGTTCGGTGCGCGGATACTCATCGTCGCCGTATTCGTAGATGTAGTCGCCAGTGTGCAGAACGAGATCGACATCGTCGCGCGCAGCGAGGTGGCCGTAGGCGTGGAAGTAGCCGAAGCCATAATTGGCGCACGAGACCAGGCCCACGCTAAGCGATTGTGCGCCGGTTGGCGCCGTGACCGTGCGGCCGACGAGAGAGGGGCCGGAGCCGGAGAGGAAACGATAGAAATAGGGGCGTCCCGGCGCGAGCCCGCGCACATCAATCTTTACGCAGAAATCGTTCGCCGCGCTGGCTTGCGCCGCGCCGCGCGCGGCGACGTTCGTAAAAGACTCGGCCTCGGAGATCTCCCACGCGATCCGCCCATCGCCGCCGACGAAGCGTGTCCAGAGAATAACGCCATCCGCCAGCGGATCGCCGGAGGCGACGCCATGTGTGAACACGCCCTGCGCCAGCGATTGCGCCCACGCCGGCCGCGCCATCGCCGCGGTGGCGCCTGCGAGCAATAGTCCACGTCGGGCGATCAGCATGGGCGCGGTCCTAGCTGCGATGTGTGTCAGTTCGGCGAAGCTTCAGCAGCGGGGATCAGTATCGCAGTCGACTTCCGGCAGTGGCGCGAGCGCCGATCCCTCAATGACTCGATAGAGGAAATCGCGCACAGCGCCCGCTGATTCCTCGGGCTTTTCCTCCTGCGGAATGTGACCGGTGGCTTCAAACGTCACCAATTCCGAGCCGGCAATGGCGCTGTGAAACTGCTGCGCGTGCTCGGGCGGCACCAACCGATCGGTGTCGCCGGTCATAACGAGCGTTGGCATTCGCAGCGCCGAGAGCCGTTCGGGGGTCGCGAAATTGCGAGCGCGAAAACCGAGCGTCATCTGCAGCAGGATTTCGCGATGGCCTGGAGCACGCGCCAGCTGGACATAGCGGTTCAGCATCGCGTCATCGACAAGTGCTGGATCGTAGAAGGATGCTTCCAGCCCCTGGCGCACAAGCCGCGAGCTATCCAGCTGAATCATGATCGGCCCGAGCGTCGGGTTGCGGAGCAGTTTAAACACCTGTGGCTCGTCGGCGACCTCAGGACGCGTGTCTTGCCAACCCGATGCATCAACGAGGATCAATGCATTGACCTGTTCTGGGTAAGCCAGCGCGTACTCCCAAGCGACATTGCCGCCCATGGAAGAACCGGCGAGCGCGAATTGGGTCAATCCCTGGGTGCGCGCGAATTCACGCACAACGTCACGAAAGGCTTCGATTGAAGCAGCGTAGCCGGCAGGCGCGCGTGTGAGGCCATGGCCAGGCAGATCAAGTGAGATGACGCGATATTCGTCCCCAAGGCGTGCGACCCACGGCTCCCAAGTGTGCAAGGAGGCGGAGAAGCCATGAATAAGCAGAAGAGGCGGCCCGTTTGCTTGGCCCTCGTCGCGATAATGCACGCGCACGCCGCCGGGCAGTTCGACGTATCGCGAGGCCGCGCTCTCATACCGGGCCGCGAGCGTCTCGTACGGAATATCCGGCCGCTTTAACGCGAAATAGGCGCCGGCGCCGAGTAGCGCAACGAGGCCAACAAGCGCGAGCAGCCCACCCAGAATCCAACGCAGCATATGTCCACCCCTCCGTCCGCGCGCCACAGTGCGCGTACGGCGGCGAAGGTCAAGCGCGCCAGCCCGTCTTGCGCGCCCATGCCTCATAAGCGGCGCGGCGTTCGGCTAGGTCTGTTGGCGCGGTGTCGCCCTCGGCGGCGGCTGTAGCGCGCATGTGCGCGATTGTCTCCGCCATAGGCGGTAAGCCAACGCTCGCGCGGCGTTCGTCCAATGTCTCAGGATCGCGCACCGGCGCGGGTGAAAGCTGGCCGTCTGCATCCCAGTCGAATTGGGTGCCGAAGGTTTGTTCGCGACCCTCAAAGATGGCGATGCGATCGGAGAGGTAGGCTGCGTCTAGTGGATTGGCTTGGCCTTCAGGAATGGCGTCGAGGATCAGCGCGAGTCCGCGCCGTTGCAGATCGGGATGGCCGATGGCGTGTTGCAGTATCAAGAATGCTGCGCCCGCGCCATCGTCACCAAAGTCGCGCCGGCCGGGCCAACCGACGGCATCGAACACGCGCGCTAGCAGCGCGGCGTTCTCGTTATGCACGGCTTCCATCTCCGGATGATAGCCGCGGAACAAATCTCCACTCGCCGCCAGCCGAGCGCGCGTTTCCAGGTCGCGCCGCGCAGCCTCGATCAGCAATGGTCCCCAGTTCTCACTCATCGCCGCAAACCGGGCAGGCAGGATCGCGCTTCAGAACAATGGTGCGCGCCTCAGCCTCTAGACCGCTGAATAGCAACACGCGGCCGAGCAGCGGTTTGCCGGACTGAGTGATCATCTTGATTGCTTCCAACGCCATCATCGAACCGATGACGCCTGTCAGTGCGCCAACTACGCCTGCGCGCGCGCAGGTCTCGGCGTCCGGCGGCGCTTCCGGGACGAAGCAGCGATAACAAGGGCCGCCTCGGGCAAACACCGAAACCTGCCCGTCCCAACGGCCAACGGCGCCTGAAACGAGCGGCAGGCCGAGTTCGCGCGTCGCGGCGTTCACCGCAAAACGCGTTTCGAAATCATCCGTACCATCGAGTACAATGTCAGCGCTGCGCAGCAGGCAGGCAGCATTCGCGCTGGTCAGATGCTGATTCTCAATCTCCACCGTGACATTGTCATTGAGCGCCGCCAGCGCCGCCTGCGCACGCTCAACCTTGGCGGCGCCGATATCTGTCGCGCGAAAAATGATCTGCCGTTGCAGATTATTGAGCGACACGGTGTCGTCGTCGATCAAGCGCAAGCGGCCGACGCCCGCAGCAGCGAGGTAGAGCGCCGCAGGCGCGCCGAGACCGCCCGCGCCGACAATCGCCACCGTCGCCGCCTTCAAGCGCTGTTGCCCCGGCCCACCGATTTCCTTCAGCAGGATGTGGCGCGCGTAGCGCTCGCGTTCGTCGTCTGTGAAGCTCACGCGAACAGCTTACGGACAAGCCTTCAAAAGTTCCACAATGGAACGCGCATGGGTGATCGGCGTTGGACGATGAGAGGCAAAACCCATGCGCTACATCGATGCCAGCCTAGCGGACGGCGAAACCATAATCCAACGCGGCGAATGGCCCGGAATTTTCTGGTTCGGCGCATGGGCGGCGTTGGTCCTGCTCGGGATTATTGTTGTCGGCGTTTTCATCTTCGTCCGCTCCGCCATCATCATGAAGACGACGGACTTCGCGGTCACCAATCGCCGGGTGATCCTCAAGCGCGGATGGTTGAACCGGCGGACACAGGAGCTGGCGGTTGAAAGCGTTGAGGGTGTGTCGCTCGATCAATCAATCATCGCGCGGATCTTCGGATATGGCCGAGTGGTCGTGACGGGCACGGGTGACGCGGTGATTGTGTTCCCGCCCATGGCGCATCCGGTGGCGTTCCGCCGAGCCATTGAGGCCGCACGCGCCGATACGGGCGGCCAGGTTCGTTTGGCCCACGATGATCGTGAAGCGATCGAGCGTGCGGCCCAGAACTCGAACGAAAACGCGCCGGATGAAGGCCAGGAAGAGGGAGAGCAGGTCGAAACCACGCCACGCCGCAAACGGCGGCCGAGCTTTATTGGGCTGCGTGCGCGCCGTTAGCCGCGGCCAGTAGAGCCGAACCCGCCCGCGCCGCGCGCCGTTTCGCCTAAGACCTCGACCACATCCCACGCGCCCTGCGTCACCGGTGCGATCACCATCTGCGCGATGCGCTCGCCGCGTTTGATCGTGAATGGCTCTTGCCCGAGATTAATCAGGATCACCTTCAC
The DNA here is from genome assembly GCA_937967425.1 of uncultured Caulobacteraceae bacterium. The sequence goes on along the minus strand of CALBST010000358.1, from coordinate 21,817 downwards.
TTCGCCCCGGTAATCCGCGTCGATCGTGCCCGGCGTGTTGAGGCAGGTGATGCCGTGCTTCAGCGCCAGGCCCGAACGTGGGCGCACTTGCGCCTCGTAGCCTGCGGGGAGTGCGATGGTAAGACCAGTTGGCGCCAGAACGCGCTGGCCGGGCGCCACCACCATCGGCTCGTCTTCGGGAACAGCGGCGCGAAGGTCCATGCCGGCGGAAAGCGCGGTTTCATAGGCAGGCAACTGCAGGCCTTCAAAATGCGGCAGCGGTGCGACCTGAATCGTAACTGTGCTCATGGAACCGGCACTGCTGCGATTCTGTTGCCGCAGCAAATCTACTTGGCGCCGGGGCCGGAATCATATAAGTACACACTTATATGATTAGACGCGAAGGCGAGGCCCAAATGACAGATGACATTGCGCGCTTGATCGGCGCGGTGACGCGCGAAGTGCGAAACGAAACTTACGAGGGCAAAGCCGCGAAGGTCGTTGTCGCGTCGCGCCTCTATGAAACGGACGTCGAAGATTTGTGGGATGCGATCACCAACGCCGAGCGCTTGCCACGCTGGTTTGCGCCGGTCGAAGGCGATTTCAAACTCGGCGGCAGGTACAAGGTGCAGGGCAACGCCAGCGGTACGATTTCACGCTGCGAGCCGCCGCGCGAGCTGGCTTTGACATGGGAGTTCGGCGGCGGCGTGAGTTGGGTAGAGGTGCGTCTGCGGCCGGAGGGTGAAAGCACGCATCTGGAGCTCCGCCACATCGCCCACCCGGAGGAACACTGGGACAAATACGGGCCAGGCGCCGTTGGCATTGGCTGGGAGCTTGGCTTGATGGGACTCGACAAACACCTCGCCGATCCAGGCGCTCCGCGACCGCCCGAGGCGGACGAAGCCTGGTTCGGTTCACCGCCGGCCAAGCAATTCATCCGCGCGTCAGCGGAAGGCTGGGGCGCCGCCGATATCGCCGGTGGCGCGGAAGCGGAGCACGCGCGCGCGGTCGCGGAAGCAACCCGGAAGTTCTACAGCGGCGAAAGCTGATGCACGCCTTCGACGTCCTCGGCGATCCCGTACGCCGCCGGATTCTCGAATTGCTCGCCGAGGGCGAGCAGGCGTCCGGCGAAATCGTCGATGTAATTCAAGCGGAGTTCGGGATTAGCCAGCCGGCCGTCTCGCAGCATCTCAAGGTGCTGCGGGAGAGCGGGTTTGCCAATGTGCGCGCCGAAGGCCCACGCCGACTCTACACCGTTGACGCAACGCCGCTCAAACAAGTGGACGAATGGGTGCAGAGATTTAGCGGCTTCTGGGAGACGAAGCTCGACGCGCTCGCCACCGAAGTGGCGCGCGGCAAGAAAAAACGGAAACGTTCGGGTTAGCGGCGGCGGCGCGCGGCCGCGGCCATTAAGTCACGGCGCGCTTCGTCTTCAAAGCGCTTCAGCTCTGCGGCTTCGGCTTCCTTGCGGCGGCGCTTGGCCGCTTCGGCGGCTTCACGCGCCTGACGCTCGCGCTCGGCCTTCGCCGCGGCTTCGGCGGCGATCTTGCGCTCGAGCTTTTCCATCTCGACGCGCTCGCGGCGGCGCTTCTCAGCCTCGATGCGCTTTTCTTCTTTTTCCTGAGCAGCCTTCATGCGCGCTGCAGCTTCCTGCGGATCGACTTGCGTGGGCGCCTTATTCTTGAACTTTTCAAGCATCGCCTTCTTGGCGGCTAGAGCGGCTTCGCGACGATCGTTGTGGTTTTGGAAGCTCATGCAGTCGGGCTCCTGGGCGCGCGAACAGCGTTCGGCGTCGGAAACGAAAAGGAGGGCGTGTAAGGCGCTCTACATAGCGTCGTGTACGGCAGGCTCAAGAGGGGAGTACGCGGTCACTTGCCGCAACTCCCAGCAACCGAGGTGACGCCGCGGTTTCAACTTGCTTGGAGCAGGGCCACCGCAAGAGCGTTGAGCGGCGCCGAAATGCCATGTTTAGCGCCGAGCCGGACGACGACGCCGTTGCGGGCGTCTATTTCCATAGGCCGGCCGGCGAGCCGGTCGGCCAGGATCGAGTTTACGGAATCGGTCGGGCCGTCGCGGTAGCGGTCGACGGCGTTCCGGACGAACGCTGCGTCAATATTGGCGCCTTCCGCGCGGCCAACGGCGGCACATTCTTCCATCAGGCCGTGCATCGCTTCGCGAATGTCGTCGCGGCGCGCGACGCCGGATGGCTGACGCGTCAGCGCGAAAATGGCGCCGCCGCAATTGATGCAGAGCTTCTTCCAAAGCGCGGTGATGAAATCTTCGGTCGTGGACGCCGCGATCCGTGTGCCGGCGAAGAGCTCTGCGAAAGCCGCGCCGTTCTCAGTTTGCGGCGTGAGCAGGGAGCCGTAGCGGCGCTGACGGATATCGCCGGGGCCGCGGCGCTCCGCTGGAATGTCGACGATCACCGGCACGATGCGCGACGGCGCGATGTAGCGCTCGAACCGGGCGACATGCTCGACGCCGTTTTGCAGCACGGCGACGCGCGTATTGATGCCGGTGAGCGGGATCAACCAATCGGCTGCGGCTTCCGAGTCATAGGTTTTCGTCGCGATCAGCACCCAATCGACCGGCTCGGGGTCGTTGGTATCGAGCACGACGCGCGGCGTGGCTTCGATGACGCCGTCCGGTGTCTCTATGCGCAGGCTCGTGAGCGGCGTGCGGGCGCACAGCGTGACCTCGATGTTCGGATTCTGCGCAAGCCACGCTGCGATCGTGCCGCCAATCGCGCCGGGGCCAACGATGGCGACGGAGAGCTTCATTTCTTCCGGCTTGGCGCCTTCGAGCTCAGCGCCGCGGCGATCTCGGCGGCCAGTTTGCGCGCGACGGCTTCCTTGGCCATGCGCGGCCACGCGTCGGTCCTATCCTTCGTGATCAGGATGACCGCGTTTTCCGCGCCGCCCATCACATCGCCCGAGACGTCATTGGCGACGATCCAATCGCAACCCTTTTTGGCGATCTTGGCGCGGGCGTGCTCTTCGACATTGTTCGTCTCAGCCGCAAAGCCGATGACGAGCTTTGGGCGTTTCTTGCCGGCTTTCGATAGCGTCGCGAGGATGTCCGGGTTTTCCTGTAGCGCGATGGCGGCGACGCCGCCCGCGTCTTTCTTGATCTTGGCCTTGGCTTCCTTGCTTGGACGCCAATCCGCGACAGCGGCGACCATTACGGCGACATCGAGCGGCAGCGCCGCTTCGCTCGCCTCCAACATCTCGCGCGCGCTTTCAACGCTCACGCGCTTCACGCCCTGCGGCGCGGGCAGGTTGGTCGGGCCGGAGACGAGCGTGACTTCCGCGCCAAGCTCAGCAAGAGCGGCGGCGATGGCGTAACCTTGCTTGCCACTCGACCGATTGGAGAGGAATCGCACCGGGTCGATCGCTTCGATCGTCGGACCCGCAGTAACGAGCGCGCGTTTGCTCTTCAGCAGGCCATCGCTCAGCAGCGCCAGCGCCGCGTCGCGAATTTCCTCCGGCTCGGCCATGCGGCCAAGCCCGCGTTCGCCGCTCTCGGCCATCTCGCCTTCGTTCGGGCCAATGAAGCGCAGGCCTTGGCTTTGCAGCGTCGCGAAGTTGCGTCGCGTGGCGGCGTTCGCCCACATATGCGGGTTCATCGCCGGTGCGATCAGCACGGGCTTATCGGTCGCGAGAAGCACCGCGGAGGCTAGATCGTTGGCCAGGCCATGCGCCATCTTCGCCATGAGATCCGCCGTCGCGGGCGCGACGATGATCAGATCGCATTCGCGCGCCAGCCGGATGTGGCCGACGTCGAATTCCTGCGACTGGTCGAACAGGTCCGTGAACACGCGTTCGCCGGCGATGGCGCCCGCGGCCAGCGGCGTGATGAAGCGTTGCGCTGCCTCCGTCATGACCACGCGGACGGACGCGCCGCGCTCGCGCAGACGGCGGATCAGTTCGAGGCTTTTGTAAGCGGCGATGCCGCCGCCGATGATCAGAAGAACCCGTTTGCTCATGGCGTCGCCTCCGCGGGCGGCGTGGTGCGCTCCGGCTCGCGCGCAACAGGCGCGAGATCGGCGTCCGCGTCGACCTGCGGAAGTGGTTCCGCATCAGGTTGGGCGGGGGTTTCAATGGCGCTGGTCGGCGGCGGCTGGCGGGGCGGGGCGCTTTCTCTCGGGCCAAACACCAGAACGATAAGCGCGCCGCCGATGAGGCCAATCCAGAACGCCGGCATCTGATACCATTTGCGCTCTTCGCGCGGCGCTTCGATCGCCACTTTGCGCGCGGCGGCTTCAAGTGCGTTCAGGGTGTGGGGCAGGCGGCGCATGGCTTGAAAGCCCATCGCGGCTTCGTCAATGCCGCGCTTGGCCACCGCCTCGGCGCCGAGTTCGCGCTGCACCCAGCGCTCCACAATCGGGCGCGCGGCGCTCCACATGTCGTGCGCGGGATCGAGGCCGCGCGCGACGCCCTCGACCTGCACCATGGTCTTTTGCAGCAACACCAGTTCGGGGCGCAGATGCATGCCAAACATGTGGGAGACATCGAAGAGCTGCAGAAGCAGGCGGCTCATCGAGATGCCGTCGGCGGTCTTTCCGAAAATCGGCTCGCCGATGGCGCGCAGCGCCTGCGCGAATTCCTCGATCGTGAACTTCTCCGGCACATAGCCGGCCTCTTGGTGAACTTCCGCGACGCGCCGGTAGTCGCGGCGCAGGAAGCCATAGAGAATTTCGGCGAGGTAGCGGCGCTCCTTGTGGCCGATGCGGCCCATGATGCCGAAGTCGACAATCCAGAGTTTGCCGTCCTTGCCGTACATGAGGTTGCCCTCGTGCATGTCGGCGTGGAAGAAGCCGTAATCGAGCGCAGCGGCCAAGAATCCACGCGTAATGGCGATGGCGAGTTCGCTGCGATCGGCGCCGGCTTTGTCGAGCGCTTTGCCGTCGGTCAGCGGAATGCCGTCGATCCAATCGAGAGTCATCACGCGCTTCGAAGAGCGCGACCAATCGATGTTCGGAACGGTGAGATAGCCGTCCTTCTCCGCGACTTCGCGAAACTCAGCGGCGGCGCCGGCTTCGAGGCGCAGATCAAGCTCGCGCTCAGTGGCGGCGGTGACAGTGTCGATGAACTGTACCGGCTCAAGCCGGCGTGAGCGCTTGGAGAAGAACTCGATGCACTGCGCCAGGAAGCGCAGCGCGCCCATCTCCTTGGCGAGCTTCTTCTCGATGCGCGGACGTAGAATCTTGATCGCGACGACGCCATGGCGATCGACGATCGCCTGGTGCACTTGCGCGATCGAGGCGGCGGCCATCGCTTCGGAGATTCCGGTAAAGAGCCCTTCGGTGCCGCCCAGCTCCTTATTGATCGTATCGAGCGCTTCGGTGCGCGAGAAAGGCGGCAGGCGGTCCTTGAGACGGCCGAGCTCTTGCGCCGTTTGCACGCCGATCATGTCCGGGCGCGTCGCTAGGAATTGACCGACCTTCACATAGGCGGGCCCAAGGCGCTCTAGCGCTTTGGCCAATCGCGCGCCAACCGTCTTGCCACGCCGACGCTTCGCGAAGATCGAGAGCGCCGTGTGCGTGGCTTGCAGCGGCGTTGAGTACTGGTCGTAGTACTCTTGCGGCAGCAGCACGTCGTAGCGCACGAGCGTCATCGCCACGCGCAGCAAACGCCAAATGTGGCCGAACACGCCCGAGATGAACCCGGCCGCGATCGCCACGATGACGAAAAGGACGATGAAGAACGAAAGCACTAAACCGACCAACCCCAATGCAGCGCGCAAACGCCGCCGGCCATGTTGCGATAGGCCACGCGTGCGAAACCCGCCTCACGGATCATAGCCGTAAATGTTTCCTGATCCGGAAACCGGCGGATGGATTCGACCAGATATCGGTAAGAATCCGCGTCGTTCGCCAGCAATTTCCCCAGCGCCGGGATCGCGTTAAACGAATAGAAATCATAAACCGGCTCAAGCCCGCCTACCGCCAGACGTGAGAACTCCAGGCAGAAGAACCGCCCGCCCGGTTTGAGGACGCGCTTTGCCTCGCGCAGAACCGCAGGCACATCGGTGCAATTCCGGATGCCGAAGCTGATGATGTAGGCGTCGGCGACATGGTCATCGACGGGTAAATTCTCGGCGTCGCCCTCGTGCCAGTTGAGGCCGGCTTCACCGCGCGCGCGGCCGGCTTCGAGCATCTCGGTGTTGATGTCGATGACGTGGATTTCCGGGGGTTCGAGTCCGCGCCGTTGCGCCGCGCCATCGCCGAGCTTTTTGAGGCGGCGCGCGATGTCGCCGGTGCCGCCGGCGACATCGAGGATGAGTTCGCCCGGCTGCGGATTGAGCTTCGCCGCGGCGGCGTCTTTCCAGAGCCGGTGCATGCCGCCCGACATGGCGTCGTTCATCAGGTCGTATTTGCTGGCGACGGAGGAAAACACCTCGCGCACGCGCCCGGCCTTCTCGGCTTTCGGTATGTCCTGGAATCCGAAGGATGCAGTCTCGTCACTCATGAGCAGACCATAGCGGCGGGGCCGGGGCGGGGCTATATCGGGCGGCAATGGTTTTGCCTTTGCTTTCCGACATTTCGCCGCATGCCTGAGTTGCCAGAAGTGGAAACGGTGCGTCGTGGCTTGGCGCCTGCGCTGGTGGGCCGGCGCATCAAGCGCGCGCGGACCAAGCGCGCCGATCTGCGCTTTCCGTTTCCGAAGCGGTTCGCGGCGCGACTGAGCGGGCGGCGTGTCGATGCGCTGGAACGCCGCGCAAAGTATCTGCTCGCGCACCTTGATGATGGAAACGTCTGGGTTACGCACCTCGGCATGACCGGGCGCTGGAGCGTGATCGGCGCCAAACGTCAGCCCGGCGACTTCTATTACGCCGAACCGACCGATCCCACCCACACACATGTAATCATAGATATGGAGGAGGGCGGGCGGCTCGAATTCAACGATCCACGCCGCTTCGGCTATATGGATCTCATTCCGGAAACCGCCATCGAAACCCATCCGTTTTTCAAGGCGATGGGGCCGGAGCCGCTCGGCAATCAGTTTCACGAACCGTATCTGAAGAAGGCGCTCGCGAACAAGAAAGCGCCGATCAAAGCGGCGTTGCTCGACCAGCGGGTCGTCGCCGGCTTGGGCAACATCTATGTCGTCGAAGCTCTGCATCGTTCCGGCATTTCGCCGGAGAAGCCAGCGGGCCGCATTTCAGCGCAACGCTTAGACAAACTCTATCACGCCATCCGCGCTGTGCTCGAAGAAGCGATCGAAGCCGGCGGCTCAACGCTTTCCGACTATGCCGCCGTCGATGGCGCGCAAGGGAGCTTCCAACAACGCTTCCGTGTCTACGATCGCGAAGGCGAGAAGTGTCCTACGAAGACTTGCAGCGGCGCGATCGTGCGCGCCGTGCATAGCGGACGTTCAACATTTTGGTGCCCGCGCTGCCAGCGTTAGCCTTGGTCAAAGCGTTCCAAGAGATCAAGCGCAAGCTCAGCCGTTGTCGTGCGCAGGCATGCCGCGGCGATGGCGCGCGCTAGCGAACCGCCCTCAAAGATTGAGGCCGAATAGCTGCACTTTTGCTGCATCCAGGTTTCATGTGCCGCGAGCATTGCGTCGAGCTGACGAAGTTGAGTTGGGCTCTCTCGCGCGCGAAGACGCTCCGTGAGCGTGGCAACCTGAGTCGACCACAGATCGCGTTCGCGGGCAAAGCAATTGACCATATCGCTGGTTGTCTCGCCCCCCGGCTCGTCGATGCACTGCGCCGAAACCTCTCCGATGCAGGCGCGGCGGTCCTCGGGTTCGGCCGCGTTTGCCAGGCACGTAGCGACTGGGTCCGGGGCGTCTTGGGCAGCCGCCGGCGTCGCGCAGGCGGTGATCGTGGCAAAGGCGAACAGCAAAACAAAAGTACGCATCATGATGCTCCCGATACGCCGCGATCAGAGCTAATATGCGGCAATGAGTCGAGCGCTTACATTTGTCGCCGCGATGCTCTGCGCTTCGCCGGCCTTCGCCGAGACGTCTTACTTTGCTCAGATCGATGATCTCCCGGTCGCGCCAGGCCTTGCGGAGACCGCCGACCGCACAGAATTTTCAAGCGCGGATGTTCGGATCGTCGGATCGTCGGCAAGTGGACGCGCCGAAGCCGAGCATGTTCGCGCCTATTACGACGCGAGCTTGCCGCCGCTTGGTTGGGCGCTTTTGGTCGGCGGCGGTGGTGAGAACGAAACAACCTATATGCGTGGCCGGGAGCAATTGTCGTTGAGTTATCACCAGCGTGGCGAAGAGCTCCAGGTGAACGTGCTGCTCTTCTCTCGTTCGGCGCCGAACGATTGATTTTCTGAGTCTGACGGCGCAAGACGCGGCCATGGCTTACGAAAATATTCTCGTCGAAACCGATGGCGGCGTTGGCGTCATTCGTCTCAATCGCCCGAAGGCGCTTAACGCGCTGAATGATGCGCTGATCGCGGAGCTTGGCGCCGCGCTCGATGCATTCGAAGCGGATGCCGCCATCGGCTGCATCGTCATCACCGGCTCGGAAAAGGCGTTCGCGGCCGGCGCGGATATCAAGCAGATGGCGGAAGGCCAGTTTGCCGATTTCTACGCGCGCGATCCGTTCTCCAATCTTGAGCGTGTGCCGCGGACGCGGAAGCCGCTGATCGCGGCGGTTGCGGGCTATGCGCTGGGCGGCGGCTGCGAGCTCGCAATGATGTGCGATTTCATCATCGCAGCAGACACCGCGAAATTCGGTCAGCCTGAGATCACGCTCGGCGTCATGCCGGCCTGGGGCGGCTCGCAGCGGCTGACCCGCTCCGTCGGCAAGGCCAAGGCGATGGATCTCTGCCTGACCGGCCGCATGATGGACGCGGCGGAAGCCGAACGCTGCGGGCTCGTCGCGCGTATCGTCGCGGCCGATAAGCTGATGGAAGAAACTATGGCCGCGGCAAAGAAGATCGCGGGCTTCGGCGCGCTCTCGACCATCGCCAACAAGGAGGCAGTTAACGCGGCCTTCGAGACCCCCCTGAATGAGGGACTGAGGCTCGAACGGCGGCTGTTTTACAGCCTTTTTGCAACCGAGGATCAAAAGGAGGGGATGGCGGCCTTCATTGCAAAGCGGCCCCCCGAATTTAAAAACCGCTGAGCATTTGACGGCTGCTCACAGCACGGCTATAGCCCCGCGCTTCGCATCCGAAACCACGATCTGGAAACACCGAAACCATGGCGAATACGAAGTCCGCAAAGAAAGCGACCCGCGTGATTGCCCGCCGCACGGCGGTCAACAAGGCGCGCCGCACTCGGATGCGTTCGACGTGGCGTTCGGTTGAAGAGGCCATTGCCTCGGGCGATGCAAAGAAAGCCCAGGAAGCGCTGCGCGCGGCCGAGTCCGCGACCATGAAGGCCGCTAGCAAAGGCGTAGTTCACAAGAATCTTGCGAGCCGAAAAGTTTCCCGACTTTCCAAGCGCATCGCTACGCTTTCAGGCGCCAAGAAGGCCTGATCGGCGGCCGGCGGCTGTCGTTTTTCTGTCGCCAAACTCTCACGAATCTCCATAGTGCGAATCCGCAACGAAATTGCGGATAAGTGGTGAGTTATTGTCCGAATCCGGACGACCACCCTATTCGGCCTATGTCGATAAAACCCATATAAATCACATGCTTACGCCGACATCATTTCGGTGTGGAAAATGGCAAAATCGTAAACAAAGTGTTGTTGACGACGCCTGTGGAACGGCGCAAATTTCGCGGGTCAGGCGAGCACGGCTCGCCCGGTCGACAGTCCCAGTGACGCCGGTGCGTAAGCATCGGGCCAAAAGGCACTTTTGGCTCGAACGGGAGAGGTGTGCCTGCCTTCGGGGCGGCTAAAAACACAAATGTTCTAAGCGGGGGCTGCATGGAACAACAGGGCGAAGAAGCCCGCCGGGAAACGGCGGGTATCGGGGCGGCGCGTGCGTTCGAGCTGGTCCAGAAGGAATTGGTCGGCGAGTACGGCGCTGATTTCTATCGTTCCTACATCAGCCCGCTGCGGCTGGTGGCCGAATTGAACGGCGTACTTCTCTTTCGGGCCGGCTCGCGGGTCGCAAAAGAGCGCCTGAACCAACAGGTTGTCGGTCGTCTCGCGGCGCTGATGAGCGCGTATGAGCCGCGCGTCGACAAAATCCAAATTCTCTTGGAACACGAAATTCCCGAGGACGTGCGCGCCCTTGCTGATGCGCGCATCGAAGAAGCGCGTCAGCCTGAGGCGGCGCCGGCGCGGCCGCTTGAGCTCACGTTCGAGACGTTCGCGGACGGCCCGAGCAATTTTCACGCTTACACGGTCGCGCAAATGATCGGCGCGGGCGTCGGCGTGACCTTTCCGGTCTGGCTCGTCCACTCACCGCCGGGCTGCGGCAAGACTCACCTGCTGAACGCCGCTGCGCACGAAGCGATGGCGAGGGGCCGCAAGGTCCTGTTCATGACCGGCCAAGAATTTCTCGAATGCTTTCAATCCGCACTCCATAAGAAGCGTGACTCGTCGGCGTTCAAGGAAATGGTCCGCGCGCCGGACCTGCTGATTATCGACGATTTCCATCGCATCTGCGGTAAGCGCGCGACGCAGGAAGAAGCGTTCGACACCATTAATGAACTTACACGTCGCGGCGGCCAGATTGCGCTTGCAGCCAACCACGGTCCTGATGGATTGGAAGGTCTCGACGATACGTTGCGCGCAAAGTTGAAAGGCGCGGCGATCAGCGAGATTTCGGAACCGGATGCGCCGTTGCGCCGCAAGATTCTTGATGCCCGCGTTGCGCACCATGCGCGTGCGAATCCGGGCTTCAGTGTTGCATCGGAAGCGCTCGACATGATCGCGGATCGGATGCACGTTACTGGCCGTGAACTCGATGGCGCGGTCTGCCAACTTCTCATCGAATGGAAGATCTCGGGAGGGACAACAGTGACGCTAGAAGCTGCCGCAAACGCTCTGCAAAGCAAACTCGCCGAAGGTGCGGAGCGCCGCATTACGGTGCAGCTCGTGCAGAAGGTTGTTGCGCGTCACTACAATATGAGCGTGCAGCAATTGCTTGAGCGCACGCGCCGTCACTCAATCGCGCGCCCGCGCCAAGTGGCCATGTACCTCGCGTGCAAGATGACGCACGCCTCGCTGCCGGATATCGGCCAGCGCTTCGGCGGTTTCGATCATACCACCATCATGTACGCGCGCGATCGTATCGCCGCGCTCTCCGAAACCGATGCGAACCTTAAAGCAGAGCTTGAAGGCATCGCGCGCGCCGTCCGCCGCGAGCCCTAATCCTGGGTCATCCCTCGCCGTGTTGCCCCTAAGTCTTGCAATTGGGGCTTGGGCTTCGCGCGGCTTCTGCTAATTTCGCACCCCCTGCGGTGGCCGACTCAGGCGCCCGCAGGGGGTGTTTTTATGTGCCCCCGGCTAGAGCGGCGCGCGGGGCGAGGGGTCGCGGAATGAAGTTGTCGATCGAGCGCTCAGCGCTCCTGAAAGCGCTCAATCACGTCCAAAGCGTCGTTGAACGGCGCAATACGATTCCGATCCTGTCCAACGTGCTGCTGTCGGCGCAAGGCGATAGCCTGAAGCTCACGGCGACGGACCTCGACATCGAGATTTCCGAGAGCGCATCGGCCGAAGTGGAGCGCGCCGGCCAGACGACGGCGCCGGCGAACTATCTCTATGACTTCGTGCGCAAGCTGCCGGATGGCTCGGCGGTGAAGCTCGATGTGAACGGCGACGATCCGCGGCTCTTCATCTCGGCAGGCAAGTCGCGCCTGCATCTGCCGATTCTGCCTGCCGGTGACTTCCCGTCGATGCCATCGGATGGATTCGAGACGAAGTTTGAAGTCGAGCCCACGGAACTTGGTCGCCTCATCGACAAGACCCGCTTTGCCATCTCGACGGAAGAGACGCGCTATTACCTGAACGGCATTTTTCTTCACACGGTTGACGCCGATGGCGCAAAGCTGCGCGCTGTCGCAACAGATGGTCACCGCTTGGCGCTTGCCGATCATCCCGCGCCAAAGGGCGCAACCGGCATGCCGGGCGTGATCGTGCCGCGGAAGACGATCAATGAACTCAAGCGCTTGCTGGATGACGCATCGGATCTCGTCGAGATTTCGGTCTCGCCGCAAAAGATTCGCTTCGCGCTCGGCGATGCGGTGCTGACATCGAAGCTCATCGACGGCTCGTTCCCGGAATACGCGCGCGTGATTCCGAAGAACAATTCGAAGAAGCTCAAGATCGACAACAAGGCCTTCGCCGAAGCCGTCGATCGCGTCGCCACGGTCTCGGCCGAGCGTTCGCGCTCGGTGCGCCTGGCGCTGGATAAGGACAAGATCACGCTGACCGTGAACAACCCGGACGCCGGCGTCGCCACCGAAGACTTGGCCGCTGACTATCGCGACGATGCGCTCGAGATCGGCTTCAACGCGCGCTATTTGCTTGATGTTGCGCAGCAGATCGAAGGTGAAAGCGCCGTGTTCGAGTTGGCTGACTCCGGTTCGCCCACGCTGGTGCGCGATGAAGCCGACGACGCCGCACTCTATGTGCTGATGCCGCTACGGGTGTAATGCACGCGCTCCACGTTTCGCGGCTTACGCTCACCGATTTCCGCAATCACGCCGCGCTTGATCTCGTGCTTGACGCGCGGCCCGTGTGCTTGTTCGGCCCCAACGGCGCCGGCAAGACCAACATCCTTGAGGCGCTGACCATGCTTGCCCCAGGCCGCGGCCTGCGCGGCGCCTCGCTTACCGACGTCGCGCGCGCGAGCGAGACGGATGAGTTCCGCGCTCAGCCGTGGGCGGTGTCGGCGCGCATCATGAACGACGGCGAAGAGACAGTGCTTGGCGCCGGCGCCGAGCGTACGCCGGAAGGCGGCGTCAAACGCGTGGCGCGCCGCGATGGCCAGCCAGCGACGGCTTCCGATCTCAGCGAAGCCGCGCGCATGACGTGGCTGACGCCGGCCATGGATCGGCTGTGGTCGGGCGCGGCGGGGGATCGCCGCCGCTTCTTCGATCGTCTCACGCTGGCGCGCGCGTCGCAGCACGGCACGGCCGCGGCCGCTTATGAGCGCGCGATGCGTGAGCGCCAGCGCCTGCTTGGCGAGCGCGTGTTCGATGATTCGTGGCTCGGTGGGCTCGAGCGCGAGATGTCCGCGCACGGCGCGGCGATCGCGGCGGCGCGGGTCGAGACGCTGCATCGTCTCCAAGAAGCAATTGATACGCGGCCAGACGGCGCTTTTCCGAAGGCCGTTCTCGCGCTTGAAGGCTTGCTAGAAGCGCGCTTTGAGAACGGCGCCAAGAGCGCCGACGTGGAAGAAGATTTCGCCGAGCTTCTGCGCGACGTGCGTGGCCGTGATGCGGGCGCCGGCCGTGCACTCGATGGGCCGCACCGCAGTGACCTGAAGGCGCGTCACGCCGCCAAGAACATGGACGCTGACCAATGCTCCACCGGCGAACAGAAGGCGCTGCTCGTGGGCCTGACGCTGGCGCAAGCGCGCGCGCTTGCCGGCGACCCAGGCGCTGGCGCCTCGCTGATCCTGATCGATGAGGCGGCTGCGCATCTCGACGCCGTACGGCGCGCCGCGCTATTCGACGAATTGCTGGCCAATGAAGGCCAAGCCTGGCTCACGGGCACGGATCAGAATCTGTTCGAAGCCTTTGGCGGCCGCGCGCAGATGTTCGAAGTGCGCGACGGGCAGGTTTACGCCGCTTAGGCGGCTTGGCGCAGTTCGGTTGAGTTCAGCAACGCCGGCACCCGCAGTGTGAACGTCGAGCCCATGCCCTGCTTGCTCTCAACAGTGATGTCGCCGCCCATGAGTTGTGCGTAGCCGCGACTGATCGCGAGGCCGAGGCCAGTGCCGCCGAATCGCCGCGTCGTGCTCGCCTCCGCCTGCGCGAACGGCTGAAACAATCGCGCCATCTGTTCGTCGCTCATGCCGATCCCGGTGTCGCGCACGGCGAACACGAGCCAGTCACGGCCTTCTATGTTCTCCCGACGCGTCTGCAGCGTGACTGCGCCCTCGGGCGAAAACTTGATGGCGTTCGAGAGCAGATTAAGCAGACATTGCTTGATGCGGAAACCATCGGTCTCGGCATGGCCAAGGCTTTCCGCGACATCGGCATGCAGCTTCACCTTGCGGTCGTCCGCCATTGGTCGAACCGTGTCGATCGTGTCGCGCGTGAGTGCGGCGGGATCAAACGGCATGCTCTCGAGATCGACGCGCCCCGAATCCACCTTCGCGTGATCCAGGAGATCGTTGATCAAGGCCAAGAGGTGCCGGCCGGCCGTCACGATACGTCCCGCATCTTCACGCGAGGTCGGCTCGGTTGCATCTTCGGCGATGAGTTCGCCGAAGCCGATGATGGCGTTCAGAGGCGTGCGCAGTTCGTGGCTCATATTTGCCAGGAAGACCGACTTGGCGTTGTTCGCCGCCTCGGCGCGCGCCGTGAGCGCGGTTTGTTCTTCGGCGAGTTTCATAAGCTCGGCGGTTCGTGTCGCGACCGTCTCGCGCAGGCGCTGGTTTTCCTGGCGCTGACGGTCGGAGAGGTAGATGTCGGCCATGGCCGCCGCGAGGCCCGCGATCAAGCAGAGCAGTGCGCCGAAACCAACGACGACACCGAGCATCGATTGTGAGATACCATCGACGTCGCCGCCGGCGCCGAAGGGGATCAGCGTTACAGCGCTCATGGCCGTGAAGTGGAGGGCGCAGATCGCCACCACCAGAACGATACCCGCTTGCAGCGCCCGCCACTTGCCCGAGAGCGCATAGAAGGTGATGAAGGCGGCGGCTGCGAACACCACGCTCATCACGATTGACGCGCCGACGAGGCCGACATCCCAGCGCATCAGCGCCGCCGCTTCGATCCCGGCCGTGCCGGTATAGTGCATGGCGATGATGCCGATGCCCGAGAGCGCGCCGGCGAAACCCCAGGCGTGAGGCCGGTTGATGTAGTGGACAAGCCAGAACGCGCCGGTTTGCAGTACGAGCGAAATCGCGAGCGAGCCGAAAATGGAGCTAAGTTCGAAGCTCAGCGGCACGCCCACGTCATAGGCAGTCATCGCGACGAAGTGCGTGGCCCACACGCCTAGACCCGCGGTCAAGCCAGCGGCGATCGCCCAGATACGCGCGACCATCGCTTGGCGCCCGGCGCTGCGCCCGAGCATCAGGAAGGCGCTTGTGCTGGTGATCGCGCAGATCAGCGCGGCGAGCACCAAGAGCCAAAGGTTGTGCTCCTGCGTAATGCAGGCGAGGACGCGAAGCATGAAGGGGACGCTTTCCGAGTGGTTCTCGGCTGTTAAACATCGCCGGGCGCTAAGATCGCGCTAACGCGGTCGCGAGGAATTCGCATTTCCGCAGTGTTGATCGCCACGTCCCGTTGCGGCAACCGTGACAAAAGCGCGGAAATTTGCTGACGTATTACCAAAGAGGAAATGCCATGGCGAACCCGGACTACGTCGCGAAGCGCAACGAGGACTACGTCTTCAATTACGATCCGAACGAAGACGCGTGGTCCACCGATCTGTCGACGCTCGACATGAGCCGCGGCGAGCGGTTTCGCGACGACAATTTCTGGCCGTTCTTTGAGCGCTTGCGGAAGGAAGATCCGGTTCACTACTGCCCGGACAGCATCAACGGTCCGTACTGGTCCATCACCAAGTACAACGACATCATGGCGATCGACACCGATCACCAGCGCTTCTCGTCCGAGCCTTCGATCGTGCTGTTCGATCCGGACGAGGATTTTCCGCTGCCGATGTTCATCGCAATGGACCCGCCCAAGCATGACGTCCAGCGCAAGACTGTCTCGCCCATCGTGGCGCCGAACCACTTAGCGCTGCTCGAGCCGATCATCCGCGAACGCGCCGGCAAGCTCTTGGATGAAGTGCCGCGCGGCGAGGTGTTCAACTGGGTCGACAAGATTTCGATTGAACTGACGACGCAAATGCTGGCGACGTTGTTCGATTTTCCCTGGGAAGATCGCCGCAAGCTCACGCGCTGGTCGGACGTGGCGACGGCGGCGCCTGGATCGGGGATCGTCGAGAGCGACGAGCAGCGCCGCATGGAGCTGATGGAGTGCCTGCAATACTTCAACGGCCTCTGGGAAGAGCGCGCCGCTGCGCCGCCGCGCAATGACCTGATCTCAATGCTGGCGCACGGCGAAAGCACCAAGAACATGCCGCGCCAGGAGTTCCTCGGAAACCTCGTCTTGCTGATCGTCGGCGGCAACGACACGACGCGTAACTCGATCACCGGCAGCGTCTATGCACTCAACAAATTTCCGGAGCAGTTTGAGAAGCTGAAGGCCAATCCAGCCCTGATCCCGAACCTCGTGTCCGAGACTATTCGCTGGCAAACGCCGCTCGCCTTCATGCGCCGCACGGCGATTGAGGATGTTGAGTTCGGCGGTAAGCTCATCAAGAAGCATGACAAGGTCGTGATGTGGTACGTTTCCGGCAATCGCGACACGGACGTGATCCCGAACGCGGATGCGTTTGACATCGAGCGCGAGAATGTACGCCGGCATCTCTCGTTCGGTTTCGGCATCCACCGCTGCGTGGGCAATCGCCTCGGCGAAATGCAGTTGCGCATCGTCTGGGAAGAGATCCTGAAACGCTTCGACCACATCGAGGTGGTGGGGGAGCCTAAGCGGGTCTATTCGTCGTTTGTGAAGGGCTACGAAACGCTCCCGGTGCGCATCAGCGCCTGATTGGCGCCCCAAAGTCTGGCGTCCGTGCAACGCTGAGCGGCGTTGGCGGTGGTGTTTTTCGACCTCGGAATGGTGGCGCGCGGCGGGCTTTGGCTGGCTCTAGGGACCACCGCCATGCCCAGCGCTCAATGCCCCAACAATCCCTTGATTTAACTCATGTTTTGGCCGCTGTTTTTTCCGTCCAACGTGGCGCCAAAACCGCGACTTTTTCCCCATTCATCCCTATATTCGGCGGGTCTTTTTCAGCTCGATTCGAGACCCATGAACCCGCCTCAAAACGCACCGGCGAGCACGCCCGACTATGGTGCCGATTCCATTAAAGTTCTCAAAGGCTTAGACGCAGTTAGGAAGCGGCCGGGGATGTATATTGGGGATACGGATGACGGGTCCGGTCTCCATCACATGATTTATGAGGTCGTCGACAACGCGATCGACGAGGCGTTGGCGGGGCATGCGACGCGGGTTGAGGTGATCCTGCATCCCGACGGCAGCGCGGAGATCACCGACAACGGGCGCGGCATTCCGACGGATATTCACCCGGAGGAGGGGGTGTCCGCGGCTGAGGTGATCATGACTCAGCTGCACGCGGGCGGGAAGTTTGACCAGAACTCCTACAAGGTGTCAGGCGGCCTCCACGGCGTTGGCGTCTCCGTTGTTAACGCGCTGAGCGAATGGCTCGATCTGCGCATCTGGCGCGGCGGCAAAGAGCATTACATGCGCTTCGTGCATGGCGATGCGGTCGCGCCGCTCGCTGAAGTCGGCCCCGCGCCGATGGACGATGGCAAGGTGAAGAACGGCACGGCGGTGCGCTTCCTGGCGTCGCCGAAGACCTTCACGATGACCGAGTACGACCGCAAGACCATCGAGCATCGCCTGCGCGAGCTCGCGTTCCTCAATTCCGGCGTGCGCATCATCTTCAAGGATCTGCGCGGCCCCGAACCGTTCGAGGAAACGCTCTTCTACGAAGGCGGCGTCAAAGCCTACGTCAACCACCTCGACCGCAGCCGCACGGCGCTCATTCCGGACGCCATCTACGTCATCGGCGAGAAGGACGGCATGACCGTCGAATGCGCCATGCAGTGGAACGACGGCTATCACGAGAACACGCTCTGCTTCACCAACAACATCCCGCAAAAGGATGGCGGCACGCACTTGGCCGGCTTCCGCGGCGCGCTGACGCGTGTGGTGAACGCCTACATGCAATCCTCAGGGCTGGCCAAAAAGGAAAAGGTCGAAATCACGGGTGACGACGCCCGCGAAGGCCTCACCTGTGTGCTCAGCGTCAAAGTGCCGGACCCCAAATTTTCCTCGCAAACAAAGGAAAAATTGGTCTCTTCCGAAGTGCGGCCCGTCGTCGAAAACCTGATGAGCGATGCGCTCAATTCATGGTTCGAAGAAAACCCGGCCCACGCCAAAACCGTGATGGGCAAGATCGTGCAAGCCGCCGCCGCGCGTGAAGCGGCGCGCAAGGCGCGCGAAATGCGCCGCAAGTCGACGCTCGATATCTCCTCGCTGCCCGGCAAGCTAGCCGATTGCCAGGAGAAAGATCCGGCCAAGTCCGAACTTTTCATCGTCGAGGGTGACTCGGCCGGCGGCTCGGCCAAGCAAGGCCGCGCGCGCGAAACTCAAGCCGTGCTGCCGCTGCGCGGCAAGATCTTGAACGTCGAACGCGCGCGTTTCGATAAGATGCTGTCGAGCGAACAGGTCGGCACGCTGATCACCGCGCTCGGCACCGGCATCGGCCGCGATGATTTCGATATCAACAAGCTCAGATACCACAAGATCATCATCATGACGGACGCCGACGTTGACGGCGCCCACATCCGCACGCTGCTCTTGACGTTCTTCTACCGGCAGATGCCGCAGATCATCGATGGCGGTTATCTCTACATCGCCCAGCCGCCGCTCTATAAAGCCACCAAGGGCAAGAGCGGGCGTTATCTGAAGGATCAAGCCGAGTTCGAGAGCTTCCTGATCGAGGAGGGCTCCGCCGGCGCCGTGCTTGAAGCCGGCGGCGCGCAATATGCGGGCGATGATTTGAAGCGCCTGGCGCGCGAAGCCATCGCGGTCGAAACCTTGATCAAGCGCTTGCACGCGCGCGTGCCCGATAGCGTGCTCGAACAAGCCGCGATCGCCGGCGCGTTTGCGCAGGGCGCGACCGATAAGGAAGCGGCGGAAGCCGCCCAACGCCTCAACGCCATCGCCGAAGAGGGCGAAGGCAATTGGAGCGGCCGCTTCGATCCCGATGGCGCGCTGGTGTTGGAGCGCACCGTGCGCGGCGTCGCCGAACGCGCGACGTTGGACAAGCTCTTCCTGAGCTCAGCCGATGCGCGCCGCCTTGCCGATCGCAGCGCCGCTCTGCGCGAAACCTATCTGACCCGCGCGACTCTGAAACGCGGCACGGAAACCACCGACATCAACGGGCCGCTCTCTTTGCTACACGCCATCGAAAGCGCGGGGCAGAAGGGCGTTTCGATCCAGCGTTACAAAGGCTTGGGCGAAATGAACGCCGAGCAACTCTGGGAAACCACGCTCGACGCCGACGTGCGCACGCTGCTGCAAGTAAAGGTCGATCACGCCGATGATGCCGACGAGATGTTCTCGAAGCTGATGGGCGACGTCGTGGAGCCGCGGCGCGAGTTCATCCAGGAATTCGCGCTGGAAGCGGACGTGGACGCTTAGTGGATCGCAGCGAAAAGCTACGAGTCGAGACAATTGTCGCCGCCATATTTGCGAGTCGACTCGGTCTCGCTCCTAGTCAGCTGTCGTTTCCGCGGAAGGAAACTGATGGCGACGGCCCTGACGCGCTGGTGGTTATCGGCGAGCGCACACTCGTTCTTGAGCTAACGATGGCCGACCCTGAAAGCTCCGGCACGCTGTTGGAGTCGCAAAAGGGCACCGACGTTCTGACCGGTGGTTTGCGCGCCGCGTACCGGCACCTTTCTGCGCGATTTGAAGAGCAGGACGTTTCTGATCGCCAATTCGACGTCGAGATTCGTTTTAACGTCATCGGACCGGAGAGACGAATTGAGTTGCCAAAGGCGCGCGAGGTTCCGACGTTTCTCGCAGAACTACGAACGCTGTCGAATGTGCTGACGGCAGACCGGTCTCGCTTCCGGCGCCCGCTGCACCGGTCTCGACCCTCAATGGAGGTGAATGCCTTCCGAGATTACCAGTGCTTGCAGCGCTATTGCCGCAACATTCGCTTCACGGATGCCTATTCGGGCCATCCGGGGAGGCTGTCTTCGTTTCAAATGCATACGCTTTGGCCTATCGACGCCGACATTGCAGGCATCGTTCGCCGAAAAAGCGCCAAAACAACACTGGCGCACTGGCTGGTCATTTTCGAGTGGGGCGTACCGGGGGCGATCCCGAACACCGATGATCTTCCCGCGCTTCAGTCATCGAAATTTGAGCGCATCTTTGTTCTGGAGCCACCAATTCCTGGTCGGTTTCTTGAGTGGATTGACGCGCGTTGGGAGCCTATCCGCTACACGTGGGATTCTGAGCGAAGCAATGTAAACCTCGCGCTGCGCGGTCGTGGTTTGCCTACTCTGTAGCTGTTATTTTAGGCGGGGTCGGAATCGTTTCCGCTCCGGGTACTTCGACCTGTTGTGCACGACGGTTACTTCACACCATTCAGGGGTGCCACCGACCTCATGCGCATCGACAGGATGCTCGAACGAGTGCGCAGGTAACAATGGTTGGTCCGTGTGCTTGCTGAGGACCCACACCAGCGGTGTTGCGTAGGATCGCTGCTCGCCTCCCAGCCCCCATAGAAAGCTCACACTGAAGAGTTGTGTGGGGAGCAGGCTGTCATTGCGAATGCGCACCCACTGCCCGCCATCGCGTGACTCTTCGATGATCTCGATCGTGCACGGTTTCTGGCGGATGGCCGTCCACACCCGCGCGATGAATGCCCAAGGAACGGGAATCTGCATTATAGCCGCCTATCTGCGCAGTGGAGCGTCAACGGCGCAGACCATGCTTGCGGCATTGGCAAATCCCAGCGACGAAAGTCTCTCAATGAACAATCGACGGGTTTCAGCTTGATGCTGACTAGGTCCGATTAGGATTCGATTGAGAAGGGTGCCGGGTTCGATACCGACGAGCCCTTGTTCGGGCACGTCTTGCAACGGGAGTCGATGCACTTTTTGGGGAACGTCTTTGATGATCTCAATGGATTCGGTGATTACATCAGATGGCTGAAACGACGGCCGGTACACGACGCGCCATTCCCGTTGCTCTCTAAAAATTGGTTTCTTTAGACAAAACGACAGCGAGTGGAGCATATGGAAAACGTGTGCGAGAAGTCGCTCATCAGGAATCGAACGAACGAAGTCGCTGTTCTCATTCATTGCGGTGATGGTTTGTCGAAATACGGAGAACGCGTTCTCTCCATTTCCGTAGAGAACGGGAAATGAGTAGGCCTTCAAGACATCAGAACTTGAGAAGATCTGTTGAGGGTTGATCACTAGCGCCACTGGCGCGCCAGACTTCCCGTAGAGATCCCACATTGAAAGTCTGCCGATCTCATCCTCGTCATCATCGTGCTCCGACAAACAGGTAACGAAGGTGTTGGTCTGCATGTCTGGAGACCAGCCGTTGAAGAGCTGGATAATTCTGTCCGAAACGTTGGATGACCGATGATCAACTAGATTCCAGAATGGGTCGGCTTCATCCGAGTTGAAGAACGCGATCAGGTGGTCAATGCCGTGTATGACCTCGGTAATATCGTCCAAGTAGCGAGCGTTTCGAAGCCATACGGATCGCCCCTCAATTATCGAGAGGGCAGCGGACGCGGAGGTGTAGTGCGCGAAGCGTTGCTGCCGTCCCGCACCCTCCCAAACTTTTCTAAAGACCACAGGGCTGAAAACCGCCATGGCGCGCATTTCGTCCGCGTCGGAGAACTCCGCGTCGACTTGAGAATCAGACATGTCCTTAGGATAGACCCTCTCAGAACAGAGCGCGAATCTGCGGGGATAACTCTGGCAGGAGCACCTGCAAGTACGGGGATAGATCGCGTTCAATCCGACCGATCGCGCGCGGGCGTAAAATGGCTGCGTGTCAAAAGAGCCGAAACCCAAGCGCACCATCACCAAGCGTCGGCATCATAGTCTGGAGGTCTGGGCGCAGGCGCGGCGGGATTATTTGGCGGGGTGTTTGTAGGTTGGAGCGC
>CALBST010000357.1 GCA_937967425.1 uncultured Caulobacteraceae bacterium | reverse complement strand
ACGCGGGCAACGCGAGCAAAAACGCCGTGAGCGTCTCCTGCACTTTTTCGGCGCCAAAGGCTTTCAGTTCCGCGAGTTTTTCGCCGGGGAGCGCGGCAATGCCTTTGGCGTGCTCAGTCAGGGTTTTTTGCGGTTTCGGACCATTTTTGGATGCCATGGGACCGTGCTCCACCTTACGCGTCCTTGCGGCAAGTCATTTGCCGGTCGGTTCCTGCCAGGCCTCAATCGTCACGCCTGCACGACCCAGGCTCTCGTATACGTCTCGTATCCCGATCCAATTTGTGTCCGCCAGGAGCCATCGATGTTCCAAATCGAAGCGAACGATGCGCGGCGTCCGCGCGCCGGAATGAACCGAAGCACTCGTCACTTTTCTCCATGCCATTTGACGCCCAAGGCTCGTCGTCTGCCTGATTTTGTCGCCTTCGAACTCAAGGCGCGCGTTCTTCCAGCTGAGCAATGCCCAGGCGCCTCCCAACGGAGTCAACACCATGACGACCATCAACAACACGATCGCAAGCGGCCCAACCTCACTGAGAGAGCCGTTCGCCAGCGCCACAAGCGCCGGACCAACGTTGTACCAAAGTAATGCCGCGACTGGCGTCGCCAGAAAGACGATCCCAAGTCCGAGGCGTTCGTGACCGGGTCTTGCCTGGCCGGCTGGCGTAGGGCGCCATTCATCGACAATTGATCCGAGGAACGCGAACACCCGGCTCAGCAACGGCAGAATGATTAAGATCGCTGCAACAGCGGCCAACGTCAGCACAGCGAGAACTGCGGCGGTGGTCCAGCTCACTGTGGCTACTTGCCCTGCTTCATCATCTCACGGGCGATGATCAGGCGTTGGATTTCGCTGGTGCCTTCGTAGAGGCGGAAAATGCGGACATCGCGGTAGAAGCGCTCGATGCCGTGATCGGCGACGTAACCTGAGCCGCCGAAAATCTGCACGGCGCGGTCGGCGACGCGGCCGACCATTTCAGAACAGAAAAGCTTTGCCGCCGCCGCATCCATCACCACATCCTCGCCGCGATCGCGCTTGCGCGCGGCTTCCAGCACCATCGCCCGGCCGGCATTCGCTTCGGCGCGGCAATCGGCGAGTTGCGCTTGGATCATCTGGAAGTTGGCGATCGGCTGGCCGAACTGTTTGCGCTCGGCAGCGTAGCGCACGCTCTCTTCGATCAGGCGCTCGGCGACGCCGACGCAGACTGAAGAGATATGCAGACGGCCACGGTCGAGCACTTGCATGGCGACGCGGAAACCTTGGCCCTCTTCGCCTAAGCGGTTCTCCGCCGGCACGCGGACGTTGTCGAAGTTCACGTCGTGAATGTGGGCGCCCTGCTGGCCCATCTTCTTCTCGGGCTTGCCGACTGAGACGCCTTTGAGATCGCTCGGCACGAGGAAGGCGGAAACACCGGCGCCGCCTTTGGCTTCGGGATTGGTGCGCGCCATCACCGTGAAGAGCGAGGCGCGCGCGGCGTTGGTGATGTAGCGCTTTGAGCCGTTCAGAACGTAATGATCGCCATCGCGTTCGGCCCGGGTGCGGACGGAGGCGGAGTCCGAGCCGGCCTCGGGCTCGGTCAACGCGAACGACGTAACAACCTCGCCCGATGCGATGCCGGGCAGCCACTTATCCTTCTGCGCCGGCGTGCCGAACATCACGAGCCCTTGGCTGCCGATGCCGACATTGGTGCCGAAGGCCGAGCGGAACGCTGGCGAGCAACGGCAAAACTCGAACATCGTCCGGCACTCTTCCTCCATCGTGAGGCCGAGGCCGCCGTATTCTTCGGGGATCGAGATGCCGAACAGTCCGAGCGCGCGCATCTCCGCCAGCGCATCAGCCGGGATCGCATCATCTTCAGCGACCTTGGCTTCGAGCGGGATCAGCCGGTCATTGACGAAGCGGCGGACGCCTTCAAGGAGTTGGTTGAACGTTTCGTGATCCATGAGGTCAGCACACCTGCCGCTGTGAGTTGGTACCTAAGCGATATGGCGCGCACGGAACCGCGCGCGTTTGCGGCTCGGCAAGGCGGACTGGGCCGATGACGGCGCCGGTGTCGCGGAGGACGGCGTCGAGATCTTCCTGCTCCAGGCGCCAGGGGCGCACGACCGCCACGGAGTCCACCAGATCGGCTTGCCAGATGCCGAGATAAACCGCCTCGCCGGGCCGCACTTCGAAACTTGGCCGCTCCGGACCAACAACGACGCCGTTGGCGCTGTAGTTCACGCGTCCGTCGCGAATGAGCGCGAACACGCTGTCGAGCGCATATGTGCCCGGCTCGACCTCCGATAGGATGAACTCACCCGGAATGCCGGGAATCTGGACACCGTCGCCGGATTCAGAGCGCGCTTCGAAAATGCGGCGAGCGCCATAGCGGGTGAAATTTCCGTCCTCATCAAGCCGGCGCCAGAGCACCGTGTAGCTCGGAGACGTGTTCTCGGCTGCCTCTGCGACACCCAATATCACGTAGGACGTCGGCGCTTCGCCGACGCGGAAGCGCCGGTCCTCCGGCGAGGCGCATTGCGCCAGCACCAGACACGCCAATATCGCAAACACTCCGCGCATCACGCGCCCCGCCTTGCCGTTGCCGCCGCACCATGCCAGCACCGGGTCATGGAGGGAATGGCATGAACGGCGACGGGACGCCTCAGACAACTTGGAGCGGGGGCGTGACGCTTACGGAAGGCCCTTTCGCGGGTTGGACCACTTGGAGCCAGGGCGGCGATCCTTACGAAAGTCTCATCGGGCCCTTCTACTTCCGCAGCGAGCCCGATGGCGGCGCGCGCTGCGTGTTCGAGCCCAAGCCGCATCACTGTAACGGCGGCGGCGCAATCCATGGCGGCTGCCTGATGAGCTTCGCCGACTTCTCGCTTTTCGCCATTGCTCACAACACGTTGAAGGGCGCGCATGCGGTGACGCTGACGTTTAGTTCCGAGTTTGTGGGCGCGGGCGGCTTGGACGGATTGGTCGAAGCGCGCGGCGAGGTTTTGCGCGACACGCGCACTGTCACATTTGTCCGTGGAATTGTGACACAGGCAGCGCGGCCATTGCTTTCATTTTCCGGCACCCTCAAAAAGATTGCGCGACGGGAATAGTCGCAAGGCTTTGGGGGCATTGCCATGCGTTCGCCAGGACCGGCGTTCGATCTGCGCGCGGCGCTAACGGAAGAGTTGCGCGCTGCGATCGATGAACTCGAAACTGTACAAGCCGATCCGAAGGCGGTGCATCGTTGCCGTGTGCGCGTGAAGCGCGCCCGCGCTCTGGCGCGAATTGGCCGCGCCTGCGCCCCGGGACTTTCTACGGTGTTCGTGGACTCAGCCCGATCACTCATGCGCAACCTCGCGCTTTCACGCGATCAGGCGGCTTTGACCGAAGCGGCGCGCGCCGCCGCGCGCTCAAGCGGCAAGCGCGCGGCCGAGGCGTTCGAAGCGGTCGCCAACTCGATCGCGTACGCGGCCACGACCCGTTATGCGTTGAACCTGGAAGCAGCACGCGCCAGCCTGAAGGACCTCTCCGCTCTGGCGCAAGTGTGGCCTGAGGCGTCGCATCGTCAGATCAAGCGCGGCGCCAAGCGGCTCGATCGGCGCGCCAAGCGCGCGCGGCGGCGCGGCCTGGGCTCACATGATCCAGTGCGACGCCACGAATGGCGCATTCGCGAAAAGGATCGCTATCTCGCGGCGACGATCCTGGACGATGCCTGGCCAGGCAAGCGCCGGCGCAAGCGCGGCGAAAAGATCGCCGATGCGCTGGGCGGCGAACGCGATGCGCTGCTCTTGATGGAGCGCTTAGTGGCCGAACCCGCGCTGGCCGGAGACGAACGCGATCTGCGCCGTACGCTCAAAGCGCTCAACCGCCGCCGCGCCAAGCTCGCGCGCCGCGCCGACGCGCTCGCAGCGCAGATGAGCGGCGCCTGAACCTCGCCTTCCGCGACGCCACTGCGACGCTATAGTCAGCGCCCTCCCTTGACCGGCGCGGGCGTGCTGGACATCACGGTTGCGCAAAACAGCGAGAGAATTCGATGAGCGACGACATCCGCTTTGACGGCCAAGTAGTGATCGTGACCGGCGCGGGCGGCGGTTTGGGCCGTAGCCACGCGCTTGAGTTTGCGCGGCGTGGGGCGAAGGTCGTGGTCAACGATCTGGGCGGCGCGCTTGACGGCTCGGGCGGCTCCTCGGCGGCGGCCGAAGCCGTGGTGGCGGAAATCACCAAGGCCGGCGGCGAAGCGATCGCGGACGGCGCCTCGGTGACCAACGATGCGGGCGTGGCCGCCATGGTCGAGCGCACGATGGCTAAATGGGGCCGCATCGACGTGCTGATCGCCAATGCCGGCATCCTGCGCGACAAAAGCTTCTCCAAGATGGAACTCGCCGATTTTGCGGCCGTGGTGGATGTGCACCTCATGGGCACGGTGAAGCCGCTGAAGGCCGTCTGGGAGATCATGAAGGCGCAGAATTACGGCCGCATCGTTGTCACGACATCCTCGACCGGGCTTTACGGCAATTTCGGCCAAGCCAATTACGGCGCCGCCAAACTCGCCCTTGTTGGCCTCATGAACACGATCAAGCTCGAGGGCGCGAAAAACGACATCCGCATCAACGCCATTTCGCCAGTCGCTGCCACGCGCATGACCGAGAACCTGATGCCGCCTGAAATGCTCGAAAAGCTGGGGCCGGAACAGGTGACGCCGGGCGTTGTTTATCTCGCATCCAAGGACGGGCCGAATGGCGCGATCCTGACCGCTGGCGCGGGCGTCTTCGCGCTCGCCCAGATCACCGAGACCGAGGGCGCATATCTCGGCCAAGGCGCAAGCGCGGAGGCAGTGCGCGACAAGTGGGCCGAAATCACCGATCCGACCGGGCGCGACGCCTATACCGGCGGCCACATGCAGACGCAGAAATTCATGCGCAAACTCCAAGGCTGACGCAGCGGAAACCGCTGCCTTGCGGCAACAGATTACGTTCCGGATGGGAGATGACCCGATTTGGGCATGCTCTCGGCGGCCGTGTCGGTTAGGAACGCCGCCGCATGGAGCTTCTTTTCGCCCTCCTCGCGATCCAGACGGCGGCCGTTCTCGCGGCGGGCGTGTACGTCTGGCGGCGGCTCGAAAGCCAACAGGCTGAGATCGACGCGCTGCGCGAAGCAGTGGCGGCGAAGGACGTGAAGCACGTCAAGGTCGCCAACGCGCGCGGCGCGACCGCGGAAGTCATCTCACTGACCGCAAGCGCGGACGCGGAAGCAGCGCCGGCAGAGCGCGCGCAGCGCGCATGGAAATTGCCGGCGCCGCCGACCATCACACTGCCAGCGTCTGGCGTATCGGTTGAGACGGCGCGCGGGCTGATGCTCGGCGTTCTCGCGATCGCGCCGGCGCTTGGCTTTGCCTTCAACGCCAGCACGGGCGCCATCATCGCCAGCGGCCTTGCCATTGGTGCGGCGATGATGGCGATCGCGCACCGGCCGCAATGGCGCGCAGCGGCATGGGCGGCTGTCGCGACAGCAGGCGTTTGGGCGCTGATCGGATTTGCGCTGGGCTCGGCGCACACAGATCCCGCGAGCTATTCCATCTGCGCTGCGCTCGCGGCCGGCATCGGCCTCGTCCACGCCCATCGCCACCGGGTCAGCACAGGCGTCACCATGGCGCTGACGATGACCGTCGCTGTGCTCGCGCTCTCGCTGCAGATCGGCATGGTGAGCGCGGCGGGCGTTGGCTTTGCCTTCATCGTTGCTGCATCCGCGGTTATCGGCGCACTCAGCCTTCGGCTCGAGGCCGTGCATTTCGGCGCGTTCGGCGCGGCGCTGCTTGGTCTGTTCGTGTTGAGCGGCCAGCCCAGTGCTGCAATCTGGTTTACGCCAGCCGCTGCCTGGGCCGGCGCGGTCTTCTTCGCCATCGCCGCGATCCGCGTGCCGCAACTCGGCGCGCGGGGCCTTGCCCTCGCCGGCACCGGCGCGCTTGCACCTCTGATGGCGATTACAGCGCTCCACTTCTCGCAGCACGGCCTCGCCGACCGCTACGCAGCGGCTGCGGGCTTTGCGGTGGTTGCGGCGCTGCTCATCGGCGTCATCGCCGCGGCTAATATGCGGCGCGAACGCGGGCTCGATGCACTCAAAGCAACGCTCTGGATTCTGCTGGGCGGGGCCTTCACGGCGTTTAGCGCGGCTGTCGCGCTGGCTCTGCCAGCGGCGCTCGCTGCGCCGGCGTTGGCGTTGGCCGGACTTTGGTTGAGCGCCATAGATCTTGGCCTGCCATCACGGGCCTGGCGCGCGTTTGCCTGCTTTTGCAGCGTGTTCGCAATCATGTTCGCGTTCGCCAGCGCGCAGGTGCTGCTCGCCGAAGCAAGCCAGTGGCCGGCTTGGATGCTCATCGGCAGCGGCATTGCAGCGCCCGCGGCCATCCTGGGCGGCGCGGCATGGGCGGCGAAACGGCGCGATGCGCGCGCTAGCGCGGGTTTTGTCGAGAGCACCGTCATTGTGCTCGCGGTCCTTGCGGCGGATCTTGCGGTGCGCGTCATCTATTCGGGCGGCGCGGTGCTGCTTCAACCGGTGAGCTTCGCTGAGTTCGGCGCGCACGCCAGCATCTGGCTGATGACCGCATTGATCGTGCGGCTGCGCGCCCGTTACGGCGTCCGGCGCGTGCGGATCGTATTTTCCAACACCATGCTCGCCGTAACGGTCGGCGCGCTCCTGATCGCCGCCGCGCTCTGGATGACGCCATTCTGGATCCCGCGCCAAGCCAGTGCGGGCTTCATCTCGCGCGACACGTTGGGCTTCCTGGGCCCAGGCCTCATTCTGCTTGCGCACGCATGGATGTGGCGCAAGCGCGGCGCGGAGGCGCAGACACGGATCTCGCTCGCATCGGGCGCACTGTTGATCGCTGCATTCATCACCCTTGAAGTGACGCGCGCCGATGGCGACGCCGACTGGCTGGGCGCAGTCGTCGGCGCATTGTCATTCGCGGCGGCGATCGGCGTGAACTTCATCCCGGGACTTGTGCGCCGGCGTCAGATCACTTCCAGATAGATTTCCAGGGCCAGCGGCGAGGCCAAAAGCGCGTTGATGCGCGGCATGGCGCGTTTCAGGTGCGGGGTATCCGCGTGATCCTTGAATGCGCCCCAGTCGGAAAACCGCGCATGAACCGCAAAATGATCGGGCGAGCCCATGGCGCGGGTGACGGAATAGGCCGTGCAGCCATTTTCCTCATTGCGGACCGTGTGCGCGAGATCGCTAAGTATCGAGAGAAATTCGTGACCCGATCCGGCGCGCGTTTCGGCGCGCACAACGGCGCAAATAGCGCCTGGTGGCGGCGGCCGCTTCTGCTGATCTGATTTTTTCTCGCCCATACGCAGCCACCCCCCGGTAGGCACTGCGTAATGTTAGGCGCCAAGTTTTACCCACCGCAACCCTGGCAGGCAGCGGAACCTCAGCTACCCCAGCACGCGTAGGCGACTTCACGCATCCGCGCCGGGCCGCCATCGGCGTAAGTGACGGTCTGATTGTTCACGGTCACTGAGAGGCGATCGTTCGGCTGCACGGCCGCGAGAATGGGCGGGCGCTGCGGGAGATTGATCACAACGCTGCGGTTGCGGCCGCGGCCTTCCAGCGACATCGGCACGTTGACCGCCATCGCGCCAATGCGGACCGAGGCTTGCGAGGCGCCGCGCGCATTGCGAGCCAATGTGTAATCGGTGACGACAATGTCGCCGGTCGGCGGACGGCAAGTCAGCGTAGCGGTGACGCGGCCGCGATTGTCACGCAGCGTGGCGGTGGCGACGCCCTCGACATATGCGTAGCTCCAGCCTTCCTGCTGCTGGGCGGGGCTCACACTCGGCACGGCCATGGCCGCAGCGCAGACAAAACCAACCAACAGCTTCCGCATCCGGCTCTCCTCCCGCGTTCTCGCGGCGGCTCAATAGCACGCCACGCCCCCGAGGGGCGATGCCTCAAAGCGGTTTAAGCTTCGTAATAATCAGCTGGCGCGGGCCAATAAATTGCCGCCTTGTTCCAGTTCGAGCAGGATTTGCTTGCGTTCCATGCCGCCGCCAAAGCCGGTGAGGCTGCCATTGGCGCCGATGACGCGATGGCATGGAATAATCACCGGGATCGGATTGCGCCCATTTGCGGCCCCAATTGCGCGCGTCGCTTTCGGTGCGCCGATGGCCCTGGCCTGCTGTGCATAAGATCGCGTTTCGCCGTACGGGATGGTCTGCAGCGCTGCCCAAGCCTTGCGTTGAAACGCAGTGCCTTGCGGATCGACCTTCACTCTGAAGTCACGCAGCTTGCCGGCGAAATACTGATCCAGTTCACGGCGCGCTTGATCGAGGATCTTGTCGCTGCCCAGCTCGTATTGCGGCAGCGGATATTTGCCGCCTTCGAACTCGACTTGGATGAGCGCCTTGCCGTTGGACGCAAGCGTGAGCGGGCCGATCGGGCTGTCATAAATGGCGCTGATCATGTCTGGATGCCTTTCTTGGCCGCACGCCGCCACAAGCGGATCGCTGCGTACGCGCGCCACGGTTTGAGGTGTTCGAGCGTCTCGCCCTTGCGGCCGAGTGCATTGATGAGTGCGATGTCAGTGGCGGGATAAGCGTCGGGATCGCCGAGCGCGCGCATGGCGACGTATTCGATCGTCCACGGACCAATACCTGGAATTTCCGCGAGCGCCGCGCGGCCCGCCGCGATCGCGCCGCGCGCGAGCGGCAGCTTGCCGTCGCAGGAGGCGACCGCGAGACGGTACAATGTCTCCGCCCGCTTCATCGGCAGGCCGATCTTTGCGATCTCCGCCGCGCCGGCATTGGCGAGCGACGCCGCATCGGGGAAAGCACGATCAAGACCTTCCGGCGCGCGTTCGAGTGTTGCGCCGTATTTCGTGACGAGCCGCTCCGTCAGGGTGCGCGCGCCCTGCACGGTGACTTGCTGGCCGAGCACTGCGCGGATGGCGGTTTCGAAACCGTCGAGCGCGCCGGGGACTCGCACGCCTGGTTCGCGCTTCACATCCTTTGCCAGCGACTCATCCTGCGCG
The DNA here is from genome assembly GCA_937967425.1 of uncultured Caulobacteraceae bacterium. The sequence continues at coordinate 38,564 of CALBST010000357.1, read as the reverse complement.
AGATGGCCGTCCACCGCCGTCATTTCCGCATCGAGATCGAATGCGCCGCGCACATTCGCCACGAGTGGCCGCAGATGTGGCGCGAGATTTTCCGAGAGCGTCAGCATCAGGCCTTTCGGACCCATGCCAATCTCAAGCCAGCCCAGAGCATCGCCCCATTTGAGCACGCGCACATAAGTTTCGCCGGTCGTGCGTTCGACGCCCGGCAACGCACGCTTGTCGAGGAAGTCCAGCATCGGCGCGATGTTGTAGTCGCCGCGCGGCGAAAGGCTCACGGTGAACGTATCGCCGCGCGTCAGCGTCTTGCGTCCGCGCATCTTCGATGGCGGCGCGCCATAGCGATCCTTCATCGTTGCGTTGAAGCGGCGCAACGAGCGGAAGCCCGAGGCGAATGCGATTTCAGTGATGGAGAGGCCCGTCTCGTTGAGAAGACGGCGCGCCGCGAGCAAGCGCCCCGTTTGCGCGATGTCGATCGGGCTTGCGCCAAACTGCGCGTTCATCACCCGCCGCAAGTGGCGGGATGTAACGCCCAAGTCTTCCGCCAAAGCTTCCAGGCCTTGCTCTTCGAGCGCCCCGGCTTCGATCCGCGCATAAGCAGCTGCCGCCAACCGCGCCGGCGCATCGATGGGCGCAAGTCCCGGCGCGCGTTCGGGGCGGCACAGCAGGCATGGCCGGAAGCCCGCCGCCTCCGCCGCTGCAGCGGAGGGCCAAAATGTACGATTGATGCGTTTCGGACTGCGCGCCGGGCAGATGCAGCGGCAATAGATGCCCGTCGATTTGACGCCGACATAGAAGCGCCCGTCGAACCGGCGGTCCTTTGCGTCACAGGCCGCGTGGCAGGTGTCGGCGTCCAACATCATGGGCCGAATATGGGCCTTTTAGACCCGCTCGTCTCGCCGGATTCGGACACCCTAGCGGGGGGCGACTTTACGCTCTCCCGCGGCTCCCCTACGCATGTCGGGGACGGAGGTGGGGACATGGCGAAATTCGCAGCTTGGGCTCGGCGCATATTGGCGAGCATCGCGCTTGTCGCGGCGGCCGTTACGCCTGCAACGGCTCAAACCGACCCCGCGCCGACAGCGCAACGACCCAACATCGTCCTCATCGTTGCCGACGATGTCGGCTTCACAGATTTGGGCGCTTACGGCGGCGAAGCGCGCACGCCAAATATCGACTCGCTCGCCCAGCGAGGCGCGCAATTCTCGCGCTATTATTCGTCGCCGCTCTGCTCGCCTTCGCGCGCGATGCTGCTCACCGGCATGGACAATCACCGCACCGGCCACTCGACCATCATCGAAGTGCTGCCGCGGGAATTGCGCGGGCGCCCGGGTTACACGATGCGGCTTGAGCCCGGCGTCGTCACGCTTGCGACGCGCCTGCAGCGCGGCGGTTATCGCACCTACGCCACCGGCAAATGGCACTTAGGCCACGGTGAAGGCGATCTGCCGAATTCGCACGGCTTCGACCGCTCCTTCGTGCTCGACGCCTCAGGCGCCGATAATTGGGAGGAGCGCTCGTACATCCCGTACTACCGGACCGCCGATTGGTTCGAGAACGGCGCGCGCGCGCATCTGCCGGAGAATTTCTACTCAAGCGATTTCATCGTCGATCGCATGATCCAATACATGGACGCAGACACGGCGCGCACCGAGCCGTTCTTTGCGTATCTCGCCTTCCAGGCCGTCCACATTCCCGTGCAAGCGCCGGCAGAATACCGCGATCGTTACAGAGGCGTTTACAACCAAGGCTGGGAGCAATTGCGCGCGCAACGTTGGCGCCGCGCGCAGGAGCTTGGCCTTCTCCCGGCGAACGCTGAGATCGGACCGGTCCACCCGAGCCTGCGGCCGTGGGCGGCGATCTCCGGCGACGAACAGGCGCTTTATGCACGCAGCATGGAAGTCCATGCCGGCATGCTGGAATCGATGGACCACAACATCGGCCGCTTCATCGAATATCTGCAGAGCCGCGGCCTTGCCGAGAACACCATCTTCGTCGTCACCTCCGACAATGGGCCAGAGCCCAGCAATCCGGTTGCGGACAGCGATTTCCGGCGCTGGATGCGGCTCACGGGCTACACACGCCGTGTCGAGGATTTGGGCGAACGCGGCTCGTTCGTGATGATCGGGCCGGAATACGCCAACGCCACCGCGACCGGGGCGCTTTATAAGTTCACTACGGGCGAAGGCGGGTTGCACGTTCCGCTGATCGTGGCCGGGCCGGACGTCGCGCAACAGCGCGTCGATGCGCGCGCCTTCGTCACCGATATCGCGCCCACCTTGCTCGAACGCGCCGGCGTACCCGCAGACGCGCCGGCCATGGATGGCGTGAGCATGAGCGCGCTGCTGGCGGGACAAACGGCGGCCGCGCGCGATGAGAACACCCCGTTCGGGTTCGAGGTGTCAGGGCACTCGGCGCTCTATCGCGGCGATTACAAGCTTGTGCGCACGCCCGCCCCGCTCGGCGATGGGTCATGGCGGCTCTACAACCTCGCCGCCGATCCAGGTGAGACCACCGATCTCGCCGCGCAAATGCCCGACCTCGCCGCTTCGATGCTCGCCGACTACGAGGCCTACGCAGAGCGCAACGGCGTGCTCGACCTGCCCGAAGGCTACGATCCGCAGATTCAAGTCGTGCACAACACGCGGATGAAGAGCTACCAGAACTACTGGTATATCTACGCCGGCATTTTGGCGGTTGGACTGCTGCTGCTTTGGGGGCTGTTCATGCTGGTGCGACGTTTGCTCCGGCGCAGACCGGCCTAGCGCCTCACCAGCGGCCGCACGCCCGATTCCACGCCCACAACACATGCGCAAGCAGGTGATACACGACCGCGCCGATCCACGAGAACGGCGGGATCCTCATGAGCCTTCCGAGCGGGCGATAAGGCGGCGTCACCGCCCACGCCAACGCAACAGCCGGCATGCCGACCAGCACGCGGCCGTTTGCGTCGATCGCGTGCATCTTTAATCGCACCTGGTCGAGCGTAACGCCCGCTCGCTGGAGTGCGTCCGGGTGCCGCGAGACGTCAGTCAGCACTATGCCAGCCTTGGCGACGGCGCGCCGTCGCTCAAGATCGCACGCGCCCGCGTGACAGACTGGGCAAACGCCGTTGTACAGAACCTCAACGTGGCTCATGCCACGACAATGCGCTCACTGGCCTGAGCCACAATGAGGCGCGCAGTCGCGCGTCAGGCGGCCGCCTTTGCGTTCAGAGAGGTGAAGCGGCGCAGGTGATAATCGACGTTGCCGAAGGTCGCATCGATCATGGTCACACGCTTGAAGTAATGGCCGACGCGCATTTCGTCGGTGACGCCCATGCCGCCATGGATTTGCACCGCGGCTTGGCCGACGAAGCGTGAATGCTTGCCGATCGACACTTTTGCCGCCGACACCGCCTTCGCGCGCTCGTCATGGCTTTCGCCGAGCTTGATCGTGGCGCGCAACGCCATCGAGTAGCTCTCCTCGGACGCCATGAACATGTCGACCATGCGATGTTGCAGCACCTGGAACGTCGCGATCGGCTTGCCGAATTGCTGGCGCGTCTTGGCGTATTCGCGCGTCAGCTCCGTCATCATCCGCATGCAGCCGACAGCTTCCGCGCAATAGGCGGCGTTGGCTTCATCAACAATGCGCTCGATCACAGGCAGCGCGCCGTCCGCGGGGCCGAGCAGCGCATCGGCGCCAACAGAGACGTTCTCGAAATACACTTCCGCCGCCCGCGTGCCGTCCATGGTGGGATAATCGCGGGTTGAGACGCCCTTTGCGCTCTTTGGGATGAGGAAGAGCGAAATGCCTTTCGCCTCGCGCTGGCCGCCGGCGGTGCGGGCGCTGACCAGGAGATGATCCGCCTGCGGCGCGCCGAGCACGACGGCTTTGTGGCCGTTCAGCACATAACCCGCGCCGTCCTTCTTGGCGGCGGTCGTGACATCGTTCAGCGCCCAGCGGCTCTTCGGTTCAGCTTGCGCGAAGGCGATGACGCGTTCGCCGCTGGCGATGGCGTTCAGATGCTCTTCCTTCTGCGCGGCGCTGCCGGCGTATTGCAGCGCCCCGCCGCCGAGGACGACCGTCGGAACGTAAGGCTCAACCACAAGCGCCTTGCCGAACTCCTCGGCCACGACGCTGACATCAATCGGGCCGCCGCCGAGGCCGCCATACTCTTCCGCGATCGGCGCCATCAGCAAACCTAGCTCCGCGAACGTCGCCCAGTTTTTCTTCCACGCATCGTCGCTCTTCAACGCTTCGCGGCGCTTGTCGAAGTCGTACTGCTGCGCCGCCCATTTCGAGAGCGAGTCACGAATGGCGTTCTGTTCGTCGGTGTAATCGAAATTCATCGAAGCGTTTCCGTTTATTGTTCTTGTCGCGAGCGCCGGATCAAAGACCGAGCACCATCTTGGCGATGATGTTGCGTTGGATTTCGTTGGAGCCGCCGTAGATCGAGGCCTTGCGCCAGTTGAAGTAGACCGGCGCAACCGCGCTGGCGTAGTCCGGCCCAACTGCAAACTCGTTGTCGCCGAGACCGCGCGGATAAGGCTGCGCGTAATTGCCGACAGCTTCGAGCGTCAGCTCCGTTAGGCGCTGTTGGATCTCGGTGCCCTTGATCTTCAGCAAAGAGCTTTCCGGCCCAGGGCCCTTGCCTGCCTGCTCGCGGGCGAGCGTGCGCAGTTCGGTCATCTCAAGCGCCGAGAGATCGATCTCGAGTTCGCTGAGCTTGCGCTGGAATTCATCGTCCTCGATCAGCGGCTTGCCGTCGTCGCCGATCTCGGCTTTGGCGATCGCCTTCAGCCGCTCGACGTTGCGCTTCGAGCGGGCGACGCCTGCGATGCCGGCGCGTTCGTGGGCGAGCAGGAACTTGGCGCAGGTCCAGCCCTTGTTTTCCTCGTAGATGCGCTGATCGACAGGCACCTTCACGTTCTCAAGGAAGACGTCATTCACTTCATAGCCGCCATCGAGCAGCTTGATCGGCCGCACCGAAACGCCGGGCGACTTCATGTCGATCAGCAGGAACGAAATGCCCTCTTGCGCCTTCGCGTTCGGATCTGTGCGCACGAGGAAGAAGCCCCAGTCGGCGTGCTGGCCGAGCGTGGTCCAGGTCTTCTGGCCGTTGACGATGTAATGGTCGCCCTCGCGCACGGCGCGGGTCTTGAGCGAAGCCAAATCCGAACCGGCGCCCGGCTCCGAATAGCCTTGGCACCACCACACATCGCCGGAAAGAATGCCGGGCAAGTATTTCGCTTTCTGCTCGGGCGTGCCGAACGTGTAGATCACGGGGCCGACCATCGAGACGCCGAACGGCAGCGGCGGGATCGTCTCGCCGCGCGCATTCTCTTCAAGCCAGATGTAACGCTGCGTCGCCGTCCAGCCGGTGCCGCCATATTCCTTTGGCCAAGCCGGCGCGGACCAGCCCTTCTTGCCGAGGATTTTGTGCCAGGCGAGGAAGTCTTCCTTCGAAAGATCTTCGCGCAGCACCTTGCCCTTCAGGTGCTTGGGATAGTTCTCTTCGATGAAGGCGCGCACTTCGTCGCGAAACGCGATCTCTTCCGGCGAAAAATTCAGATCCATGATGTCTCAGGCCCACGCGCGCGAACATGCGCGCGGGCGACTATAGAGACGTTGATTTCCGCTTCAACTCAGAGCGTGCCGCGCGGTTGGATCAGCTGCGCGTCAGGGACCGGCTTTCCGCCACGGCGCCGTTCCGCGGCGGGACGCGGCGCCTCGACCGTTTCCCGCGGCGCCGCCGTTGGACGCGCGATCGGCGCGGCGGCCGGTGATTGCGGCGCTTGGTCAAGCCGCTGCTCCGCTGGGGCGCGACGGAGCTCAGTGACCTGGCACTCGATCTCGTTCTCGGCGGCAGCCGCGAACGGCGCGCTCACCGCGGTGATCAATCCGGCTAGAACCAGCACTCTCATGTCACGTCCCCTCCGCGCGCGGGCCTTGCCGGGTCCCACACGCCGTTGCGAGTTTAGACTGCGCTTTCTTCTCCGACGCCGCCGGCCAGGCTGGCATTGGAGCAGGCTGCCGCTCGCTCTGCGCGCAGCGTAGCCTGATCCGCCGCCGTTTGGCTGTTCACAGCTTGGCGAGCAATGGCGCTGACCTCCGCTTCGGCGGCGGCGATCGTTTCGGCCGGCTGACGCTGGCCCTCTGCATTGAGTTCGTAGCGGGCTTCCGCGATCGGAGCACCCGAAGCCTGCTCGTAGGCGGCGCAGCGGACAGCGGCGAGGAACTCGTCGCTCGACATCCGCGGCCCCGTCGCGGCGAGCGCGAACGGCACGGCAACCACAGCAGCGGCGGTCGTGGCGATGAGAGCGAAACGCATTAGAAGTCCCTCCAAGTCGAAAACTGGTTACTCTCCAGCCCGTCTCGCTCTTGGGATGCCGCGCCGGGGGGCGTTGGATGCGTCCTTGCCGCGATTTCAGGCTGATATCGATATACGATAAGCGATATCGATAGTCAACGTGAATTTATCGAAAAACGATACAGCGCCGAGCTGGCTCGATTTGCGCGCGGGAATTCAAACGCTTAGCTAGGCCGGTCCATGCCGTCCGCCCCGATCTCCACGCCGTGCATCAAGGTTTGCGCCGTCAGCGGCCAGACGGGCGCCTGCATCGGCTGCGGCCGCACGCTGCAGGAAATCGCCCGCTGGGGCGCGATGGACGAGGCCGAACGTAAGGCGATCATGGCGGAGCTACCGGCCCGCTTGGCAGCGCCACAGCCGCGCTAGCCCAAAGCCCCTCGCAGCATGTTTAGCGCGAGCACAGCCAACACCACCGCGAATGCGCGCTTCAGAGTGAGTTGAGGCAGCCGGTGGGCGAGCCGCGCGCCGATCGGCGCGGTGAGTGTCGTGAGCAATGCCAGAAAGACGAAGCCTGCCAGATTCACATAGCCTGCGGATAAAGGCGGCAGACCTGCACGCCCCCAGCCGACCACCGCATAGCCAATCGCCGCCGGTATCGCGATCGCGGCGCCGAAGCCTGACGCTGTCGCCACCGCTTGATGGATTGGGCGCCCGCATAGCGTCATCACCGTTACGCCAATGGCGCCGCCACCGATGCCCATGAGCGCAGAGAGCAGGCCTAGCGCGCCCGCGATCACGGCGCGCGCAATACCTTGCGGCAACTCCCGGAACGCGCGCCAGTTCGGATTGGCGAGACCCATCTGCGCAGCAATCAGCAACAAGCCGCCGCCGAAGATCAGCAACAGCGCTTCCGTGTTGGCGATCCCGGCCGCCGCCGCACCGAGCAGCGCACCAAATGAGATCCACGGAGTCCAGGTTTTCAGCACGTCGAAATCGACGGCGCCCGCCTTGGTGTGGGCGGCCAGCGATCGCCAGGATGTCGCGATGATCGTCGAGAGCGAAGTGCCGACCGCGACGTGCATCCGCACCGCTTCGTCAATCCCAAGCGCGGTGAACACAAAATAGAGCGCCGGCACGATGACGATGCCGCCGCCAATCCCGAACAAACCGCCGACAAACCCGGCAGCCAGGCCTGCGACGACGAGCCCGGCCGCAAACCATAAAAGCTCAGGATTCATGCGGCCTGCGCGCGCGCCTGGCTCACTTGCGCCAGCGCTTCGCGCACAACCTCTACGCCAGCACCTGGACGCACGCCGCGCTCGGAAAGCACGCGACGCCAAAGCCGCCCGCCTGGGCGTGACGCAAAAAGCCCAAGCATGTGGCGCGTCATCGCGTGCAGCGAGACGCCAGCCGCGAGATTGCGCTCGATGTAAGGAATGTGGGCTTCGACAGCGGCTTCACGTGTTGCGTTCGGCGCCTCGCGCCCGAACACCCGCGCATCCACGTCAAGCAACACAGCAGGCGTCTGATATGCCGCACGGCCGAGCATCACGCCGTCGAGGCCCACGCCCTCGCTCAGCGCGTGATCGAGATCGCGCAGGCCGCCGTTGAGGATAATCTCCAGCTCTGGACGCTCGCGCTTCAATGCGCGGACCAGCTCGTAATCGAGCGGCGGCACGTCGCGGTTTTCCTTAGGCGAAAGCCCACTCAACCAGGCCTTGCGCGCGTGGACGGTGAAGCTCTTGCAGCCCGCGCCCGCACAAGCGTCCACCAAGGCAAACAGAGCCTCGCGCGGCTTCTGATCGTCAACGCCAATGCGCGACTTGATCGTGACTTGGATCTCAGGCGCCGCCTCTTGCGCCGCGGCCCAAAGCCTCGCCACGAGCTCCGGCTCGCGCATCAAACAGGCGCCAAAACGGCCTGACTGCACACGATCCGATGGGCAGCCGATGTTCAGATTGATCTCGTCGTAACCCCAATCGGCGCCGATCCGCGCCGCCTGCGCGATCTTCGCCGGATCGCTGCCGCCCAGCTGCAGGGCGACGGGGTGCTCAATCTCGGAAAACCGAAGCAGCCGCTCGCGGTCACCATGGATCACGGCGTCGGCAGTCAGCATCTCCGAATAAAGCAGCGCACCGCGCGTCAGTTCGCGATGGAACGCCCGGCAATGCCGGTCAGTCCAATCCATCATGGGCGCAATACTGAATCTACGCGATTGAAAACTGGACATATTTTCGTACACTAACAAGGACATACAACGAACGTGTGCACTCCTGTGTGCACTCTTGTTCCCGCTATGTCCCGCCTCTTCCCGCTTGATTTGCACACATAGTGCACACGCGGAAGGGCTGGAAGCGACAGAGATTGGACCGACTGAGCCAAAAGCCTCTCCGTCAGTCCAATGCGTCCCTGGACTGACGCGCATTGCGGCGATTTAGGAAGGATTTTCACACCGTGGCGACTTTCACGCTCACAAAATCCGGCTCATGGCGCGCTCAAGTGCGCCGCAAGGGCGTCTATGCCGGGGACTCGTTCCTAAAGAAGGCCGACGCCATGGCCTGGGCGCGCGAGGTGGAAGTGGCGATCGACAAAGGCGAGCCCGTCCCTCGCCGCGGTGAAGACGCGCCCCGAAGCGCGTCAGCCACGCTCGCCCAACTCATCGATCTTCACATCGAAGACATGAGAGAGCTGAAGCGGGTGATGCCGCGCTCGAAGGACTTCGTGTTGCGCTCGCTGCGGCGCGAACTGGGTACAGTTGCGGTCGCGCGCCTCAATCGCGAACGCTTGATCGTCTATGGCCGCAAGCGCGCCGGCGAAGGCGCAGGGCCCGCCACGCTCGCGATCGACTTCTCATTCTTGCATACAATCATCACCCACGCGGCCGCGGTGCATGGAATCGAAGTCTCAACCGAGCAGGTGAAACTCGCGCGCAAGGCGCTCGTGCGTCTGGGTCTCATCGGCAAGCCCATCGAACGCGAACGCCGCCCCACACAAGACGAACTCGACCACATCACCGCTTATCTCGATGGCAATCCGCGTCAGGAAATACCTGCAGGGCGTATCGTGCGCTTTGCCGTCGCCACCGCCATGCGCGCCGATGAGATCTGCCGGATCCGCTGGGATGACATCGATCACGCCAAGCGCACGATCGTTATTCGCGACCGCAAGGACCCTCGCCACAAGCAAGGCAATCACCAGTCGATCCCCCTGTTTGATGCGACCGGCTACGACGCTTGGGCGCTCATCCAAGAGCAAGGACCGATAACCGGCGCCCGCGATCGCATCTTCCCCTATTCTCCCCGCTCGCTTGGCGCGGCGTTTCGCCGGGCATGCCGGGCGCTCGAGATTGAAGACCTGCGCTTTCATGATCTCCGTCACGACGGCACGAGCCGCTTGTTCGAAGCGGGCATGAGCATTGAACAAGTGGCGATGGTGACCGGGCACAAAGATTGGAAGATGCTCAGGCGCTACACCAATCTGAAGCCTGAAAGCCTCCACGAGACCGCTGCGAAATTGAAAGCGCGACGAGGCGGGGCTTAACGCCCGCTCCAATCGCAAAGTGGGAAGAGCGCGGCCCCGGCCCCCGCGCCGAACGTCGCCGCCGGCTCGTCCGGTATCTGGGCGCCGACGATAAAATGTGAGAAAAGTCACACTTTGCTCGTCCAGGACCCAGGCGCAGACTGAAATGACCCCAGATTCCGGCCTTCTTGAAAAACGATCGATGCGTCTTGCCGGGCATCGCACCTCAGTTGCGCTTGAGCGGCCGTTTTGGGCGCGCCTGGAAAGCATGGCAAAGGCGCGCTCGATGTCGCTGCCGGTTCTGGTTGCGTCGATCGACCAGGAACGCGCCCGCCATCGGCCCGATGCTTCTCTAGCTTCGGCGCTCCGCGTTGAGGCGCTGCTCGCCTCAGACAAAGGCGGCTGACCGTACAGCGATCATCTTTATCCCACATTTTCTACAATCTGCAGAACGTGGGACAATTGCCTGTTCTAGGCTCTAGGCGCGTGATCGTGCTCGAGCCACACGCCAGCGCGCTCTGCGATGTCGGCGCCGGCATGCGCCGCCGCAGACCCGACTTTGGCGCGCCGATTCTAACCATCCAAATATGACGCGTAATTCGCCACAACGCGTCACATCTGACGATCGAAGAACCCTCGCGGGGGCGCGCCGGAAAGGACTTCGGCATAAACCCGCGCCGCTGATAAGCTTAGTCATGGACTTGATCGGCGCCGCGCGGCTCATCGAAACCAGCAGCGACTATAGACTCTTGCGGCGCGTGCCCGCGGTCAAGGATTGGCCGCTGCCGCCACCCTCGGGCGAGCTCAGACAGGCCATCTTCCTCGACACCGAGACCACCGGTCTTGAGGACGAGGACGAAGTGATCGAACTTGCGCTCCTGCCCTTTGAGTACGAGCGCGACACCGGCGTCATCACCGCCGTCCATGTCGATAGGGCGATCGCGGCGCTGCGCCAGCCCTCGACGCTGATTACCCCGGAAAGCAGCGCCATTCACGGCATCACCAACGAAGATGTGGCCGGCAAATCCATCGACGCCGCACAGCTCGCAACGCTCCTCGACGACGCCCAACTGCTGATCGCTCACAACGCCGCCTTCGATCGGCCAATGGTCGAAAAGCTCTGGCCGGCCTTCGAAGCAAAGCATTGGGCCTGCTCACTCGCCGACGTCGACTGGAAGGCTGAAGGCCTGGGCTCAGCCAAGCTCGACTATCTCTTGATGCGTCAGGGCTGGTTCTTCGACGATCACCGCGCGCTCGCCGATGCTTTGGCGGCGCTCTTTCTGCTGACGCTGCCGCTGCCAAGATCAGGCCGACCCGCACTCGCCGCCATGCTCGAGAACGCACGCCGCCCGCTTCGCGCCGTGCGCGCTGAAGATACAGCCTTCGAGCAGCGCGCGGCGCTCAAAGCCCGCGGCTACAAATGGGATGAAGGTGCGGCAACCAGACCAAAGGCATGGTGGAAGCTCACCCATGACCCGCAGACCGAGATCGATTGGCTGCACGCCGATATCTATGGCGATGAGCGCGACGTGCGCGTTGTCAATATGCCGGCGACCCGGCGCTATTCATCGAGATTGTGGCCGGACTAGCCAGCCAAGCGCGCAATCAGGGCAACGACAAAATCCCGCAGAGCCGAAACCATCCACCAAGTCCAGAGCCCCAGCAGAGGCAAGATCACGATCGCTCGCACGACGACGTCGGCATGATTGGCAAGCGTCTTCCGCTCCGGCGGCGGCGGTTTAGATTCATGAGGACGTTGGCTGACATCAAACGCCATTTCACGTTTCTACGTCCATTCAGGCGATCGCGCCATAAGAACGGCTTTAGCGCCACACGCGCGTCCAATGACTCGTCCCGGCCCGGCGGGCCGAGCACGCGGCGAGCGCCAACGCGCTCAATGTTGCAGGCCGTCTTCGACAAAACGATCGAGGTCTTCGCGCGCATAGACGATGGCGCGGCCGAGACGGGAATAACGAGGTCCCTTTCCGGCTGAGCGCCAATTGGCGAGCGTCTTTTCGGCAAGGCCGATATGGCGCGCCGCCTCGCGGGCGCGGAGAAATTGCGCTTGCGCTACTCGAGGTCTTGCTTCGAAGCGCTCAGGTTCGGCTGGCCTCATGGGCGCATGTCTCCTTGGCTTGGTTTGGCGCCGGACTGGCCAGCGCGAACATGCTGCACCGTCAGTTGGCGCATGGCCCACTCGTGCAGTTTGCGTTTTGGATAGAGCGGTCGGCGACCGTGATGCACACAGGGCGGTCCGTCATCGCGAGTGGAATATATCTTCGCCAGCGTCTTCGGCGTCCGCCGAACGCCGATGCTGGCGAGATAAGCCGAGGCCTCACGCCGATCGAGTAGCGCATCGACGAAGTCAGCGGGTAGCGCGTCTTCAGGATGCTCCATGTCTCGCCCCTATTGCCGATAAGGCCGCAAAACGATGTCGCGCGTCACTAACACCCGCACGGGCGCTCCGGCGCGCACGCGCAGTGTCGGTCTCAGTGCAAGCTCACGATCGACAATGCGCCCGCCTGTGCTTGCCGCTTCCTGCGCCGCGGCATCACCAACGCTGCGCGCAAGACTCTGGCGATCGTTATCCTCGGCTTCGTTAGCGACGACGCTGATGATCGCCGAAAGCGCGATGGCGCCCGTGAGGCGCGCGAGATGATTGTCGGTTCGATCGCGTACGCCGGATGCGCCCGACGCATCAGTCGCTTCCATGCCCTGCAGATTGATTGACCAGCCATTAGGAAGAATGAGTCTCGTCCAGACCAACAGCAGGCGGCGATCGCCATAAGCGGTGGCGCTATCATAGGCGCCGATAAGCCGCGCGCCTTGAGGGATCAGGAGATGCCGGCCGGTGACGCTGTCGAACACGGGCGCCGTCACTTGCGCAATGACCCGGCCCGGCAGATCGGAATTGAGTTCGGTCTGCAATGCAGCGGGAATCACCGCGCCCGCGAGCAATTCATAGCGGGAGCGCGGCGGCGCGAGGCGCGCCAGCAATCGATCCTCACCGCCGCGCTGGCTCGCGAGGAAGGCGCCGTGACGCCCGCCATCCGGCGACGCCGCACCGGCAGGGTTCGGCGCGTCGTCCGCGCCGGAGAAGAGAATGGGCGCCACCCGCGCTGTGAGTTCGGGATCTGGCGCAGCGACAGTCTCTCGCACGGGAGGCGCGGTGCGCGCGCTGCCCCACATGTCGCCTTCCGGCGGCGCCAGCACATCTGCGGTGTTCTCCTCCAGCAATGCGTCTCCGCTCGCGCCTAAGTCGGCCGCGCCATAATTCTGCGGCGCCATACGGATGGATTCCGGCGGCCCTGACGCCGCCGCGCTTTGCGTTTCCGCCTCCTGCCGGCGATCGGGTCGATCGCTCAGCCCGTAGAGGACGGCGAAAGCGATGATCGACGCCATGACGATCGCGCCGCCCAGCAACACCTTGCGCGACAGGCGCCGCGGCGACGGCGGCTTGGCGCGGATGGAGATGTCCGGAGAAGGCGGTGGCGCTGCGCTGTCTGCGCTCATGGCCGTCCCCCGACGCGGCGCGGACGCGCCGGCGGCCGCGCCGGCCCCCGCTCGATGCGCACGATGATGGGCGCGCGCACGCCGAGCCGCAGTTCGGCCGTATCGAACACGCGATCGACCATCATCCGCCGCCCATCGACCCTGTAATTGGCGAGCTCGGCGCCTTCAGGGGTGATGACGAAGAGTGGCGGCATATCTGCAGCGGCGACATCGGCTGGAAACTCGATCCAGGTGCGTCGCCCATCGTCGAACACACGGGACGGCGACCAAACCGGCGAGCGCCCACGCACGGTGCGGATTCGATAGTCGAAGGAGAGTGTCTCCACGGCAGCCGATGGCGCGGCGTCGCGCTCGGGATAGGTCCAGGCGATTTCCGCTGAATAGCGCTCGCCGGCATTGGCGCGCGCTTCAATCAAATAGGTCCGCCGATCGGTGACGATGACGATGTTGGTCGACAGTCCGCTTGTCTGTGGCTTCACCAAGACGATCGCGCGCGGCTCTTCCTGCGCTTCGGCCTCCACTTCGGTGACCATCCAGCGCGAGGTGTCGCCGGCGGCGATGCCGGTGATGATTTCGCCGGCCTCGAGCAGAATGACCGAGACATGGGTCGGACTGGCGTAGAGTTCGTAGATCGCGCCCGGTGCGTAGGCGTAGATCTGACGGGCCTCGGCGAAGCTATCTCGCGTCGGCCGTTGCCGCGCAGCGTCATTGGCGAGCGCCACCAGCTCGATAGCCGTAGGACAGCGCACACGGCGCGATGGGACGCATTCGGCGGAGCCCGTGTCCTGCGCGCCAGCGACAGCAGGCGTGAGCGACAGGCAGATCGCGGCGCTTGCGAGGATCGCTCTCATCGTTCCCGGCTCCACGAGAAATCGCTGATCAGAAGCCCTAGCGGGTTGGCGGCGATATCGTCGGCGTTGCGCGGCGGGCGGACGGTGACCGTGAATACGCCGCTATAGATTTGCGGATCGCTCGTACCGGTCGCGTTGGTGGCGCGTTCGATCCAGCTCACTTCCCAAGCGCGATCCGAGCGGGCGATGACCGAGCGAACATGGACTGTGCGACCGACGCGTCCAAGCGACAGGAACGGATCGTCTTCGCGCGCAAGGTCGTTCAAGTGCGCCGCCGCCTGCGGCGTCAGAAACTTGTAGGCCTCGAGCCAATTCTCACGAAGCACCACGCCATCGGTCGGCAGCGAGCGCACCAGCACGACGAAGCGTGATAGATGATGGGCGATCTGCGCGTTGGTCGGCGACCAGCGCCCATCCATAGCCCGCACCGCCATGACCTGGCCTTCGGGACTCACTTCGACGACGTGAACAAAGGTCCGCTTCTGCAGTGCGATGGCGGTCCCGCCCAGGACCGCGATCACCACCGCAGCGAGCGCGGCGAGTGCAGTCGTGCGCCAGGCGCGCGCCGACAACACCGCGCTGCCCATACGCGCATCCCATTCCTGGCGTGCGCGGGCATAGGGGGTTTCGGGGGGATCAGCAGCGAACGATTTGGCTGGCGCGCGGAATGGAAACGTCATGGCGTCTTCTTTCCTGAGCTGGATGATCCCGTTGACCGACGCGGCGGCTGAAACCGGCCATGATCGATCGCTGGCTGCAAATGCGATCCGCCGCCGCCGCTGCGGGCGCCTCGAGAACCAGCGCGGCCGCGCAAGCCGCTGACGGCGCGCACGCCAGTGCGGGCCGCGCCCGCGACAAGCATGGCGCCCCCGACCCCGACAGCCGCAGCGCCGACGCCGGTCCGCACAGCGTCGGCGCCTGAAAGATGCGGCTGGCCCTGCACCACTTCCGACGCCAATTGCGGGCCGAACCAGGCGAGCGCCAGAATGGTGAGTCCAAACATGAGCACGTTGAGAACGCCGCCATCGTCGAGCGAGAAAGCGCCGGGCAAGCTCGCGACAAAATTGATGGCGACGCTTGCGATCAAGGCCAACACGAAGAGCCGCATGGCTGAGCCGACCACCCAACCGAGCGGCCGCTCAGCGATCCACGACGTGCCGTTGAAAACGCCCCAGGGCAGAGCCACGAACGCTGCCAGCGAGCCGATCTTGAACGCGATCAGCGCGACGAAAATCTGCAATGCGAGAATGAAGAAGGCCAGCAGCACCGAGACGGCGGCAATGAGGATTGTTGTCAGCGTCAGAAAGTCGGTGATGATGTTCATCCCCTCGCCGAGCTCGACAGTCTGACCGAAGAGTTCAGACCCGATCTCGGCGATGCGGCCGGGATTGTGGAGATCAGGCAGCGACAACCCGCCTCCGCCGGCGCGCAGACCTAATTCCGCGCCCGACTGATTGATCGCGGTCGCGAGCGCGTTCCAATTATTGATGAGAAACGCGAAAAGACCGACGAACAAGACCTTACGAAAGAAGGGCGCGACCGGCGCTTCCTGCGCCAAAGCCCATTGCGCGCCGGCGAGCACGATCGAGACGACGATCAGCGCATTCAAGACATAGCCGACATCGCCTTCGATCAGCCCAAAACCGGCGTCGGTTACGGCGATGAACCGGTCCAAGAAAGAATTGACGGTGGTTGGGTCCATGCGACGGCCTCCTCAGAAGGCCGAGCGCGCGGGGTCGACATTGCGCCTGCGCGTGGGGAAAGCGCGCCGGCGAATCTCGCTCGCACGTTGTTCGCGCGCCAGCCGCTCCATGCGTTCGGTCTGCAGCGCCCGGCCTTGGGCGGCGAGCAGTGCTTGAGTTTCCGCCAATTGCGTCGCCATCAGACCCAGCAATTGGTTGGAGGCCTGCACCGCCCCAGTCTGGCCCGTCGCATCCGACGACGCCGACAGCGCAGCAACGACATCGCCGCGCGCCCGATCGACCGCCGATGCGGCGCGCGCTTCGGCTTCCATGGCGCGTTCAAGACTGGCGCGGCTCTCGGCCAGCCATTGATCCGAACGCGAGAGAACATGCTCAAGATCGAAGTCTTCAAATGTCTCCGGATAAAGTTCGCGAAGCGTCTCACCGACCCGGCTCGCTTCGAACGACACCCCGCTCGCGGCGTCGAACACAGCGCGGGCATCGTCGATCGCCGCTGACAGCTGCGGCGACAATTGCAGCGGCGAGCGCGCGAGCATTTGCGCCTGCTGTTCGATTTGGCGGATCTGATTGTTGATCTGTTCGATGGCGCGCGCCGCCTGCAGCACGTTTTGCGCCAAGTTGCTGGGGTCGATGACCACACGCTGCGCCCCCGCTTGCGGCGCCATCGCGGCTGCGAACACGGCCGCCGACACGAAAAGGAACGCGCGACGCCCAATCCAACTGGTCATGATGCTGTCTCCATATTTGCGTAGTCGATGACGAGAGGATCGGGCGGCGCGCCCTGTTGGCTGCGCTCAAACCTGCGCAGTGCATCCGCGGCAGCGCGCAAGCCCTTGGCGTCGAGCCAGGCCGCGGCAAACGCTGTCGCGCCATGCGCGGCGAGGACCTGATCGATCAGCGTTTGGTCTTCGGGCCGCGAGGCTGCGGCGAAGGCAAGCGCTGCTGGACCTAGTCCTAACTCGAACAAGCGGCTGCCTGCGCGCGAGGCGAGGTAATAATCTCGCTTGGGCGTTGCTTCGGCGATGAGCTCGATCTGACGCGGGTTGAGCCCCAACGCTTCGTAGAAGGCGCGTGTTCGAGGTTCTCTGGCCCGATCATTGGGTAAAAAGATGCGGGTGTGGCAGGCCTCGATAATGGTCGAGGCAATGGCGCTCGCCTCCACATCGGCGAGCTCTTGGCTTGCAAACACCACAGCCACATTGCGTTTGCGCAGCGTCTTCAACCAATCCTGGATTTGCGCTGCAAACGTCGCGTCCTTCAAGAAGAGCCAGGCTTCATCGAGAATGAGCAAGGTCGGACGGCCATCGAAGCGGCGCTCGAGTTCATGGAAGAGGACGCCGAGCACCGCGCCGATCGCAGCCGGGCGGCGCATAAGAGCTTCCATTTCGAAGGCCTGCACCTTGGCGGATTGAAGCGTCGCAACGTCATGGTCGAGCAAGCGCCCATGCGCGCCCGCCTGCGTGAAAGGCAATAAGCTTGCGCGCACATCGCGGTTCTGAATCAAAGCCGCAAAAAGCGTCAGCGTGCGGTCCTCGACACGACGACTCGCCAGCACGGCGAGAGCCGTCCATAGCTCGCCCTTTAGTTCGGGACTGACCGCAACGCGAGCGGTCGACAGGACATCGCAGAGCCATTCGAGCGCCCAGGCACGCTCGCCTTCGTCGTCGATGCGCGCCAGCGGCTGCAAACCAAGCGCGCCCTCTTCGCCGAGATCAACGAAATCACCGCCCAAGGCGAGGATCATCGCCCGCGCCGATCGGCCCTTGTCGAACAGATAGACTTGCGCGCCACTCGGGTGGGCGCTGTCGTAGCGCAGCCATTGGGCGGCAAGCGTCGCCAACAGCACAGACTTACCTGCGCCCGTCGGACCAACCACCATCGTGTGCCCGACGTCGCCGACATGGAGGTCGAGCCTGAATGGCGTCGAACCATCCGTTGCCGTCAGCATCAGAGACGGCGCATCGAGATGCGCGTTGTGGCGAGGCCCGGCCCATACCGCGCTCAGGGGCAAGAGATGCGAGAGGCTCGGCGAGGTCAGAAGCGGCCGGCGCACATCGGCATAGGCCTGGCCCGGCAATGAGCCCAGCCAGGCCTCCACCGCATTGACGCTTTCGACCTCGGTGACAAAACCAAGCCCGTCGGCGACTTGCTGAATCTGCCGGACAGCCTCGTGTGCAGCGTCAGCATTGGCTTCGGCGACAATGATGGTCAGCGTGACGAAGCCGGCTGCGACGCCTTCAGCCCCTAATTCCTGCAAGGCGAGGTCCGCATCTTCGGCTTGGTTGGCGGCGTCATTGTCGACCAGCAGCGCCTCTTCACGAAACAGCGCCTCCCTCAGCAGCGTCAGAAGTCCCTTGCGCTTGGAAAACCAGCGCTTGCGGATCTTCTCGATCTCGCGGCGCGCCTCTTCGCGGTCCAACGGCAGAAAGCGCGTCACCCAGCGATAAGCGATCGGCAAGCGATTGAGCGCGTCGAGCAAACCTGGTTCGGTTTCAGTGACGAAGCTCCGCACCGAGATCACTTTGAGATGGCGGGCGCCAAGACGAGGCGCCAGACCCCCGACAAGCGGCGCGTCGGGCAGAAGCGCATCGAGATGAAACGGCGTCTCTGGAACCGCGACCCGGTGCGGCCGGTCGCTGACGCAATCATGCAGATAGGAGAGCGTCGCCTCGTCATCGAGCCAGGCCGCGTGCGGCAGCATCTTTTCGATGAGCGCCGCCACGGACTCCGTCTCCTCTCTGAACCGCGTTAGATGAGCCGCATAGTCGACGCCGCGTTCGGAGGACGCGACTTCCTGCTCGGGTCCGCCTTCGAACAGGACCTGCTCGAGTTTGCCTTGGCGCTCTGCGTGCGGCAGCCAGGTGAAGGTTAGGAAATAACGGCTTTCGAAGCGAAGCCCCGCCGCCTCAAACACGGCGCGCCGCTCTTCATCGATCAGCCAGGCTGCGGCGTTCGTCCAATTTGCATCCGGATAGCCAAGCGCGGGATCGCGGCGGGCTTCGACATGCAGACACCAACCTGAACCGAAGCGCCTCAAAGCGTTGTTGAGACGCGCGGCGGCGCCGACAAGTTCAGCTTGCGTCGCCGAATCGAGATCCTGCCCGCGAAACTCGAGCGTGCGTTGAAAGGCGCCGTCCTTGTTGAGCACGATGCCGGGCGCCACCAGTGCAGCCCACGGCAGATAATCGCTGAGCCGCGCCGCGCTCTTTCGATAAGGACGAAGATCAAACATGAGCCGTCCTCCCTCAAGTCGCCAAATAGACGGGTTTGGCGAGATGGCGCGGCCAAGTCTCGATGAACCAGGGATCGCGCGCCGCCGCCCAAGCGGCGCACCCCTGCAACACCGCCCAGAGCGGCAGACCGATAAAGGGTTGTTGCAGACCAAGGCCGATCGCGGCGCCCAAGGTCGCGTTCAATATGGCGAAGCCGCGCGGCACGCCGCCCATCAGGATCGGGCGCGTGAGCGAGGTGCGCAGCGGCAAGACAAAGCCGTCCGCCAATTCAGTCGAGACTTCACCGACGCCGCTCACAACACCGCTCCGCCGGCAAAACCGAAGAAGTCGAGGAAGAAGCTGACAGCGGCGAACATCACCGCGATGCCCAGGCCGACGAAAGCAAGCTTGCGCACCCCGCCGCCGCCCTCGGAGAAAATGATGGTGACGCCGGCAATGACGATGGCGATCACGGCGGCGGCGCGCGCCACCGGGCCGGTGATCGAGTCGACAATCTGTTCGAGCGGCCCTTCCCAGGGCATGCCCGATCCCGCCGCATAAGCGGGCGCAGCGATGAAGAAGGTGATCAGTGCAACGGACGTGAAATGCCGTCCGACGTTTGTTGGCCGGTTGAGCATGTTGAGCTCTCAAGAAGAGGGATGAGGCGCGGGTTTAGCGGGCGAGCGTTCAACCCTCGGGCGGCGGGCGCGCCAAGCGATAGAGCCCGCCCTCATGACCTTCGACGTGGACGATCTCGGTGATGCGGCGTCCGTTCGTAGAGCGGGCGATAAAAACAATCATATCGACGGCGCTGGCGATCATGCGCGCCAAGGCTGCGCCTACCGCTTCAACGCAGAGGTCTTCGAGCCGCGTCAGCGCATCGGCCGCCGAGTTCGCGTGTAGGCTGAGGAGCCCGCCAGGGTGTCCAGTGTTCCAAGCCTTGAGCACCTCGAGTGCGGCCCCATCGCGAACCTCGCCGACGACAATGCGGTCCGGCCTGAGCCGGAGCGTCATCTGCACGAGATCGCGCATCGTCACGGCGGGCGCCGCACGGCGCGTCAACAATTGGACGGCGTTGACGCTCGAGCATTGCAGTTCGGCGGTGTCCTCCAGGATGACGACGCGCGCATCCCGGAAGCATGGCTCGGCCAAGAGCGCGTTGAGCAAGGTCGTCTTTCCAGATCCTGTGCCGCCGGCGACAATGATGTTGCGGCGATCTTGCACCGCCCGCTTCAACGCTTCCGCTTGAGCGGGCGCCGCAATCTCGTCGGCGACATAATCGGCAAGAGTAAACCGCCGGCCCGGCCGCTTGCGAATAGCGATCACCGGCGCGCTGCTCAGCGGCGGCAGCACCGCCTGCACGCGCGCGAGCGACCCTGGCAGAAGCGCTTGCAGCGAGGGATTGGTTTCACCGACCACCTCCCCGGCTTCATGGGCGATCAGGCGGATAGCCGCCTCCCGGTCTGCTGCGCTCACGACGACATCGGTCGCGACCAGGCCCCGGCCAACCACATCGAGCCAAAGCGCGCCGTCGGCGTTGATCATGACTTCAACCACATCGCCGCGCGCCAGCGCATCGGCGATCGCAGGCCCTAGCGACCGATCGAGCGCCGAACGGCGACGCGCTGCAGCAAGCGGGAGCGCCGACATCGTCATGGTGTGACGCCTTGCCTTGGCGCGCCGCCGCCCGCGGGGCTCTGGCCAGAGAAGAATTCAGAGGATCGGCCAGAATCGATGGCGTTGGCGACATAATCCAAAAAGCGTTCGAAGCGCGCCGAGGCGCTCGCCGCAGCACTCTCTTCGATCGCTTCGTCCAAGGGCGGATTGTGTTCGAGCCACACTCGAATGAAGAGCAGCAGGCTTTCCTTCACCATGACGCCGTCGCGGATGACTTTTTCGAGCCGCTGTTCGAGTCGAGCGACCCGATGGCTGAGCGCGATAGTTTCACCGCCGGCGCTTTCGCTACGGGCCACCTTCTGGCGCACCGCATCAACGATGACGCTCGATGCCGAGCGCGCCTGCGCATCGGCCAACCGCGCGACTTTGGCGCGGAGATCGGCTGGCAGATAAACACTGGTCGCGGTCCCACGCATCGCGGTCAAATCCCTGTGCTTGACGCCGGAGGCGCAGCGGCGGGTGGCGCAGACGAGACTGCTTCCGTCGCCACCCCGGCGCGCCGGAAACCGGCAAGCGCACGCTCCGAGATCGAGAGCTCGCTGAAGAGATCGCCCTGGGTTTCCTCTTTTGGGCCCTTGCGTTTGAACACGGGCGCTGCCCACATCGCGCCGCGCTCACCCTTCAGCAATTGGCCCAGCGGGCGCACGCCGGCCCAATCGTGGGTGGTCGAGAGCATGGCCGGCTCGTCCGGCGCGGCTTTCAGCCGTGCGCGAAACACAGGCTCCTCGTCGAATTTGAGCTTCTTGGCCCGGATTGGCTTTGCGCCGGCGACGAAGACGATCTGCTCGTCGGATGCGAGCTGACGGACATCGCCCGGCAACAGCAAGGGACGCTTCTCTTCGCGATAGGTGGTTGAACCACGGCGGAACCCTAGGATTGAGCGCGGACGGGCGACGTTTTCCTGTTCGACCACTTCCCATCGCTCACCGGCCATGGCGGAAATCGTCTTGGCCGTCTCAAGATCAGCGCTGGCGAAGGCGGTCACCACATGACAATTGTCGATGATGACACTGTCGCGGCCATAGGTGCGGGCGATGTGGTTGAGACTTTGGCAGACGAGATAGGCCTTGAGACCATAGCCTGCAAAAGCGCCCATTGCGGTTTCAAAAAATGGCAGACGCCCGAGTTGAGGAAACTCGTCGAGCACCAACATCAGATCGTGACGCTTAATGCGTCCGCTTGCGTCCGCGGTCTGGTCTTCCATCAGCGCGCGCGTGATCTGATTGAGCACCAGCCGCATCAGCGGCATCAGCCGCTGGGCGTCAGATGGCGGCGGCTGCAGGAAGAGCGAAACCGGCCGCTCGTGACACATCAGATCGCCGACGCGGAAATCTGATGAACTGGTATTGGCGGCGACAAGCGGATCGGCGAACACGCCGAAAAAGCTCTCGGCCGTCGCCTTGACGCCAGAGCGGACGCGCTCCTCGCTCGAGAGATAAGATTCCGCCGCATGCAGCACTTCGGGATGCACTTGCGGCTGACCACTCTCCGGACAACGCCGGTGCAGAACCATGCGCATATGTTGGGCGCAGGCGTCGAGATCGCGGAGCTTCTCTCGCACCACGGCAAGCGTCTTGCGGTGATCGGGCTCAAGATAAAGCACATGCAGGATGAGCCCGGCCAGGATCTGTTTGGCGCTGCGGTCCCAGAAATCGGCGTGGCGTCCGTCCCCGGCCGGATCGACGATAATTTCCACGATGTTCTGCACGTCGCGCACTTCGTTGGGGCCTTTGCGCACCTCAAACAGCGGATTGAAGCGCGCGCTCTTCTGCGCCGTCGGCGCAAAGCGCAGCACCGGACCAAGTTGAGCGCGAAAACCGGCGACGCCTGGAAAGTCGTGACGGGGATCGCCGTCAGCGAGCTCGCCTTTGACGTCGAGAACCAAGACAGAGCGCGGCCAGGCAAGAAGCGTGGGCACGACATGGCCCCGCCCCTTGCCTGACCGCGAGGCGCCGACGAGGAGAAGATGGCCAGCGCCATCATAGGCGATGATCTCGCCTTCGAACCGGCCAAGCACGGCGCCTGCGGGGGCGAAGAGGTCTGCAGCTTGGACATCGGCGAACGAAGCCCAACCGCTCTGGCCATGGCAGCGCAGCATGGGCGCGCCAACGCGGCTTGCAATGGCGCAGAGGAGCGCCGCGCTTCCCGCGCCCAACACGAGGATGAGATCGGCGAGCGCAAACGGCTTCGGATAGGTCTCGCGCCAGCGCTCGGACCAGGCGAACACCGACCACGGCCAATAGAGCGGCGCATCGCCAGCGCGTAAGACTGGTTCGCCCAACGCGGGCTGGTAGCGAAACAAGCAAGCGACTGTTTGCGTCGCGACACTCAAGGATGCCGCCCCGCACACCATCACGATAGAGATGATCGCCACGACCCGCATGATCTCTCGGGCGCCGGCGGGATTTTGCACGATTGCGAGCGCCGGCGTTCAGGGGTGGAAGCCAACGCCCGAAATACGCACCCGTCGAGTAGCACGATCAGGTCACTTGCGTAGATCGAGAGGGGAAATTTGACTGCGCGCCATCGCTCGCTACGCGCAGCCGGCGCCTCAAAGTTCCAAATCTGCAGACACGCTCATGAGCCGCGCCGCAGCGGGGATTGGGCTCCCGCTGCGGCGCGCTTCGTTTTCGGCGTGGGGACGCCTGTTTTACTTCTTCTTGGCCTTCTTCGCCTTCTTGGGCGCGGCCGCTTTGGCCTTCTTGGCTTTCTTCGCCATGCTCTGCTCCAGCGTGGTCGAGGCGTTGACCGCCTCGGGTATGGAGATTGAGCCTTGAGTCTGGAATCAAATCTTAACGAGGGGCGGGCGCGTATTGCGTGCACGCAACAGGATCGAGGGACGGCTATGAGATCAATGTTGTCCGCTTGCGCGCTCTTGCTGGCGGCCTGCCATCCCCTCTCCGCCGCCGAAGAGAATGCGCCAGCATCGCGGCCAACGCCAAGCGCGCCGTCGTCGCCTGCCTCGCCGACCGAATGGACCATCACCTCCATCGATTGGGACGACGCCGATAGCGGCGACATCAATGGCGTGCGCTTCCGGTTGAGCAATGTCGATGCGCCGGAAACAGGCGGGGTTGGCGCAGCGGTCGGGGCGGCGCTGTGCGAAGCCGAGAGAACGCGCGGGGTCGCGGCGCGGACCTGGATCGAAGAGCTGACGCGCGATCCCAGCACCCTCCGCATCACCAATGCGCACGGCTATGACCGCATGGAGCGGCCGCGTCTGCTGATCGATCTCTCAGTCAACGGCGTCGATGTTGGACGAGCAGGCATTGAAGCAGGACATTTGGCGGCGTGGCCGCATGATGGCGCGCGTGCGCTCGGGCCAAAACCGGATTGGTGCGGGTAGGGTTTGGGCGTCGCCGCGCAGGCGCGGCCGGGCCCTCGTCGCTGGCGCGACCGAGCCGCGCTTCGATAGGCTCGAGGCGCGTCTCGGCCCGTTGGGCTTCGGTCCCTGACGTGAGCGCTTCAACGGCCGTGGTTTGATTGAAGCGAGGCGCAAGGCTGCGCCTATTCCTTGCGGAACTTACTTCCCTTGCCCAGGCGCTGACTCATAGCAGGGGCGGACCTCGACCTTGCGAGATCCGCACAGTGAGCAACGCAGACGCAAATCATCGAGGCGCCGGCCCTCACCCCAAAGCACGACCGCCAGCATCACCGTAAACTCGCTGGCGTGACGGCAGCCGCCCGACCCAATCGGCGCCCCCATACAGCTCACGAGAAACCCGGCTGCGCCGCACGCGCGCGCTTCGCCGATTGTGATCTTGTGTCCCAGAGTCGTCTCCCCAGACGACCCCATGCCGTCCCAAGGTCGGAGCTAGAGCTGTGAGTAGCAAGAGCGGCGGCTCTTGAGCGGAAGCCGGCCATTGAGTCCTTCTGCGCAATCGGCTGGAATTCGCCGAAGGCAGCCGTTATCAATGCTAATTCCAAATGACGTGAAGCGCTCGGAGACAGTCGTTCGAGATGTGCAAAACGCGACTCGGCTTCGCCGAGAAACAACAACCTCGGGCTCACGCCCCAGACCCCGTAAAAGGACAGGAACTCAAGACGAAGGAGGGAAAGCGCTAACGCGAAACGAAATTAAAGGGTCCTGGCGACGCGGAACCCGACGTCGTAGCTCCGGTACTCTGGGCTGCCGCCGTGGCGTTCCGCGGAACGGAGCATCTCTGGGCTGCTGCTCCAAGAACCGCCGCGACCCACGCGAGCGGAGCAGGATGTTTCGCTGTCGGAATTAGTCGATGCTTCAGCATCTGACGCCACAGCCGAGCTGTCTAACCTAGTGGGATCGTAGGCCGCGTAGCAATCCTGCACCCACTCCAACACATTGCCGTGCATGTCGTACAGGCCGAACGGGTTGGCGCGCTTCGTCCCGACGGGATGGGTTTGACCAATTGAGTTCGCTGTGAACCACGCATATTCCCCAAGCTGGCTTTCTTCGTTGCCGAAACTCCAGAGTTCGCCGTTGCGCGGATCGTCCGCGGAGGAAACACCGCGCGCGGCGTATTCCCATTCCGCCTCGGTGAGAAGGCGATAGTCGTGGCCAGTCATTTGTGACAGCCAGCGCGCATAATCCTGCGCGTCGCCCCAACTCACATTGATCACGGGCAGCGTTTCGCGTCCCCAGCCGGAATCCGATGGTTCGGCGGCGCCGCGACACCCGCCACCTGCCACGCAAGCTTGCCAATCCGCGAATGTCACTTCGTGCTGCGACACGGCGAAGCGCGCGATCGAAATGCGTCGCCGCCCGTCCGGCCCAGTCACCGCTTGTCCCTGGTCGTCGGTTGCCTGTTGCGGCGCCTCGCCCATCAGGAATGTGCCGCCCGGGATCACTACCATAACCGGGCAATCGGTCGAGCTTTCGCGACAGTCCTGAAACGTCGTTCCCGGCGCTGATGCCCTCAACTCTTCGCCTGAATGAGCAAAGCGCTTGTAGTTCAATGAAGCATGGAGTTCAGGCCGCCAATCGTCCTGCGTCACGAACGCGAAGCCCGCGCCGATCACCGCAAGCGCCGATACGCCGGCGAGCACCTGCATCCGCAAGCGGCTACCCGCCGCGCGACGCTCCTCCTTGAGGCAGGCAGCGAGATATGCGCGCATATCGTCGTCAATCGCCGATGCGAAGTCCGCGCGCGCCGCAATTTTCTCCGCGTCCTTCAGACGATCGCCGCGATGGACGAGCCAACTTTCACCACGCCGACCGCCGCGTCTCTCGGCATGATCGCGCCACTCGCGCGCGGCGGCGCGTACGCTGTCGAGCACGACCAGCGCACCGCGTTCTTCTGTGATCCAGCCGGAAAGCGCCGGCCATTGTCGAAGGATCGCCTCGTGCGCGACCTCGATGTTCCCCGCATCCGTCAGCAGCAGCCGCTGCGCCACGAAACGATCCGCCAAGGCTTGGGCCTCAGCCGGCAGGTCTTGGCGGCGCGCCACGCGGCGTTTGACGCCGTCTTGATCCACTTGCACCAAGCCCGGCACGAACAATCGCCGCGCCAGCGCAAGATCACTCTTGCCGGGTTGCGCGCCCAACACAGCATTAACGGCGGATTGGATGGCGCCGGAAAGCCCGCCGAACTTGTCGCGATAGTCGGTCAGCGTGAGCTTGCCGTCCGCGCCAAATTGGCTCTGTAACCGCTCGAGTGTGAACGCGAGCAACGGGAGCGCATCGGCGGCGTTGAGATCGGTCAGCAATTGTTGTGTCAGAGCAGGCTCAACCGAGAGCGGCGGCTTGGCCAGGCGCGCCGGGCCCTCAATAATCTCCTGAAACGAACCCGCCGCGATGGCGGGCAACGTGAACGGCGTCTGCCTATCGGGCAAAAGCCCGTTCTGAAGAGCTTCGTAGGAGTCTGAGCGTATCGTTGCGACGACCAGCGCATTGCGGTCTTCGGCGATGACATTCGCCACCATGTCACAGAAAGTCGCGCGTTCGGTATTGTCAGCCCCGAACAACTCTTCCGCCTGATCGAGCGGAATAATGATGGTTGGCGGCTTGGAGGCGTAGGTCTCCCGCGCCGCTTCGGCATTGCGCGTCAGCCGTTCCATAACCGGCTTCCGCATTTCGCCGAAGGCTTGCGCTAGATCCGCCGCGCTGCTGAGCGCAACCGGTCGCCCAATCGCTGCCGACACGCTCGCCGTCAAACCTTGTGCGCCGCTGATCGCCGCTCGCTCCGGACGCACGATAGGCAGCACCAGGAAGTTCTCTTCATCCCGCTTCAAACGCGCGATGAGGCCGGCGCGGAGGAAGGAAGACTTGCCCGCACCGGACGCGCCCAGAATCGCCAGCACCCGCTTCGGCGCGCCATCACGCAGCCGGCGCAGCTCATCAAGACCTTGCGTGATCACCGCGTCACGTCCGAAAAAGATCGCCGCATCCTGCACATCAAGCGCTTGCAGGCCACGATAGACAGAGCGGGTCGGTTCACTCGGCGGCGGCCAAGTGAAGGATTGAGGCGTGATGCGCTTGGCGAGCAGGCTATCGCGCAAGCTCTGAAAGCCGTTTTCTTTTGTCGCATCGCCAATCTGAAGGTCGGTGATGAAGCGCGGAATGGGCACGGTCACAGGCGCAACAAATATGGGCAGGATCGGCTTGCCGCGTTCTTGAGCCTGGGTGAACTCGCGCACGCATTCGTGCGAGCCGAGCCACTCGTTCGACAGGCAGACGATGACGGCTTCTTTGTCACCCATCGCATTGAGCACGTCGCGCCAGCTGTCGCCCGACTTTAAGTCTTGCAGGTCCAGGAAGACCTGCGAGCGTCCCCAGCCCTGTTGTTCGAGCCAATCGCGCAGCCGCTCGGCCTCTGCGCTGTTCTTGCTCGAATGACTTATAAAGATGCCCGCCATGCGCCTACCCCAGCGGAAGATAACCACAGGATACCGGCGGCGGGAAGCGTGGACGGCAAGACCGAGCGGCTGATTAGGACCTCAATCCCGCCGCTCAAGTGAAACTGGCGGATGGCTCAATCGGGCCAGCCCGCGCCCATTCGTAATATTTCACGAGCGGCTCACTCGCTCCATTCGTGACGTTGATCACAATCGACCGGCTATGACGCCGTGTCGCCGGAAACAGCCAGTGACGCGAACTCCCCGTTGCTGAAACGCGCCCGCCGTGCCCCGCCGTTTTCGCTTGTCGATCTGAGGGCGCGCTCACTGCTGGTCAACAGCTCCCGCAGAAGCGTCCTGCAGGAGAGAACGTCTCTCTCGGTCTCGTGCCGCGTTTAGCTTCTGGATCACCCACCAAAGCGGTACGAGTAGCACAAAAAGGACGACTACTGGCACAATTGTCGATGCACCAGAAAATGCTCGAGAGATGACGACGTTTGCGAGAGCAAACAATATTATGCAGCACAGCTGAAAAAAGTCGTACTTCCAACTAATTCGAAGATAACGCCAGCCAACGCCATTTGAAAATGCCAATGCTGAGCCAGCCCAGGCGCGAACAATGCCGAAAAGCAGCGCCACCAGTCCAGCTATTGTGATGATTGCGGCCATGCCATTCCCCGCTCGTTGTGAGTTCAGATTCTTGTCGATGTGGAGCGCGGTCAAGCATAATCATTGTGACGAACTGGCCCGCTCCGAACCAGCGAGCGTCTCCTAACGAGGACACCATCGCGCCGATGTCTCGATTGGGCGCAGTTTCCGCGCGCTTTCAGAGGGGTGGTTTGTTGAGGACGGCATTCGACAACGCGTTTGACGCATGGTGCCAAGCTCTGAGCGCAGCGGGCTTCGCCGTCGATCGCTTTTTGAACCCGCCAGCGAGCGATTCCGACATAGCGTCTTTCGAAGGCGCGGTCGGGTTTTCCATGCCGGCAGATTTCAAGTCATTGTATCTCAGAGCGAATGGGCAGGCAGAGTCCTACCGCGTGGAAAAGCCGGGACCGGGGGAGTTTGTGATGCCATTCTTTGGCAGCTACGATTTCATTTCGCTCGATCAGGCACTTCGACAATACAAGCTTTGGATCGATATCTATTCAGAAGCGGGTGACAACTTTCATCGCGATTTTGACCATTGCACTGCGCGCGACGGCGACCCGGTCTAAGCAGAGTATTGGAGACCCGGTTGGGTGCCATTCTCGCTCGACGGCGGCGGAAACTCTTACGCGATTGATCTCTCTCCGGCCCCCGGTGGCGAGTATGGGCAGGTGATTCTGATCGGCTCAGACGAGGACGAACGGCGTGTGCTTGCATCGAGCCTGGCTGAGTTGCTTGCACGTGCTACAAGGAACTTGGACATCAACGCGCAGATTGCGGACCAGGACAAAGGCGTCTGGCGTCTGTTCAACATCGAGCGCTAGTGTCTATTTTGGGCCAGCCCGCGCCCATTCGTAATATTTCACGAGCGGCTCACTCGCTCCATTCGTGACGTTGATCACAATCGACCGGCTATGACGCCGCGTCGCCGAGAGCGGTCATTCCTCCCAGGTCACGGCCCATGGCTGTTGCAGCGCATAACTCTTAGCCTCAGCAATGGTCGTGAATGGTCTGAGCGGGAGAACATCACCTTCCGGCTTCAGATAGTAGAGCCGCCCTTCATCGTTCAGCGGGTACGCGACCTGTGCATCTCGACCGTCATCTGTTGGCATTCGATCAAAGAAATAGTCGCAGTCGAACGCGACAACCTCGATGCGCTTCGGGATGCCCGCATACAGCCAACGGCCGCTCGCAACCGTCTCGCCATCGTAGTCGTGCAAAGCCATGGCGAACCTCTAAGGAGCTGGCGTGGCTTAGCCAATGTCTCAGATGGGCCAAGGTGCGCCGTCGCGACGATTTCTTGGACCGTCCAAGTCGATCGAAACCTGCCGGCTGCGCCCTGCCCGTTCGGTCAACCTAGGATCGCCGGAAGCGGTCGTACGTCACCAGCGCGGTGGCTTCCAGCGATCCCAAGGCTTTCGAAAAAACATCTCAACTGCGCGAATTTCTATACGGCCCATCCAGATCAGCGCGGCAGCGACTACAGCGCCGCCAAGCACAATTCGGAGCACGTCCCAGAGCATTGCGCCTAGCCTAGTGGAAACTGCCGGGTTGTGAACGCCCGCTTTGGGCCAGCGTGCGTCATAGCGACAAATTCAGTGAGCGGCCTACTCTCTCGATTGCGGTCAATCGCTTAGCGCGTGCAGCAACAGCGAGATCTCGCCGATTGTAGTCATTGGCCCCAACTGACTGTCGTTCGGTTTAGACGGCGATATCCGACAAGGAGAGCCGCGTTGACGGGTTGTCGACGGATCGCCACTATTCTGGGTTCTATGCGCCGGGTTCTGTTTACCCTGTTTGTGGCTTTTGCCCTCGCTCTCGGCGGCGTGACGAACGCCGCCGCGGCCCAGGATTGCCCGATGCAGCAAGCGCAGTCCGCCGCCGGCGTACACGATTGCTGCGACGATGAAGGCGGCGCTCCTGTTCAAGATGACGGTGCAGGTAAGATGGTCGGCTGTGCGGTGGGCATGGCCTGCCGGACGGTCACCGCCGTGGCGCCGAGCCCGGCGCCGAACCTGCTGGCGCCAACCTTTATCTCCGCCAGCTACCGCGCACTCAGCCAGCCGCCTCCGCCCAACGGTCCGCTGCAGGAACTGTTTCGACCGCCACGATCGGCCTGACTCTGAACTGACGCACCGTGCGCGCGCCTGCGCGCCGCCGCGTCCTGTCTCAGCAAGTCAGGAGCCGAACCATGCCCTTTTCCCGGGCTTCAAGAGCGTGGCTGTTCAGCTGCGCGGCCATCAGCGCCGTCGCAGGCAGCGCTCATGCCGAACCGTTAAGCTTTGCGTACGCGATCGAGCGCGCGAGCACCGAAGGTCCCACTGTGTCCGCCCAACGCGCAAGCGTCACCGCCGCCGAGCGCGAGGTGCGTTCGGCCGGCGCCCTGCCCGACCCGCAATTGGTGCTCGGCCTGCAGAATGTGCCAGCCAACGGCCCCGACGCCTACCGGCTCGACCGCGACTTCATGACGATGCAGGCGGTCGGGGTCATGCAGGAGATGCCCAACGGCGCCGAAAGGCGCGCGCTGCGCGCCATCGCCGAAGCACAGGCCGACCGCGCCAACGCCGCGCTCGACATCACGCGCCTGGAGGCAGAGCTTGGCGCCGCGCAAGCTTGGATCGACCTCTATTTCACTGAACGCCGCCTGGCGGTGCTGGAGCGCATCCGCGATGAGGCGCGCGCCCTGGCGACGGCCGCGCGCGGGCGCCTGAGCGGCGGCGGCAGTGTCGATGACGCTATCGCAGCTGAAATCGAAGCCGCGCGTATTGAGGACAGACGCACCGATCTTGTCGCCGAAGCGACTGCGGCGCGTGCACAATTGCACCGATGGATCGGCGAAGACGCGGAGACCGAACTCGCCGCTGCGCCGCCCCGGTTCTTGATCGACGAAATGCAGTTGCGCGCCAATCTGCGCGCTCATCCGAACCTGGCGGCGTACGGCGCGGAAACCAACCTAGCCGAAGCCAACCTACGTTTCGCTCGCGCTGAACGCGCGCCCGATTGGTCATGGTCGGTGATGTACCAGCGTCGCGCCCCGCAATTCTCCGACATGGCCTCGGTCGAAGTTCGCATCGGCCTCCCACTGTTTCAAGGCGGTCGGCAAGGACCGCTGATCGAGGCGCGCCGCGCCGAGATGCTAAGCGTCGAAGCTCAGCGCGCGGCGACGGAACGTGAAGTCGCGGCCGCTCTAGAACGCCAGCTCGCCGAGCATCGCTCGACGGAAGCCAACCTGCGTCGCGCGTACGAAACGCGGCTGCCATTGGCGCGCCAGCGCGCGGAAGCGGCGAGCGGCGCCTTCGCCGGCGGCGCGGCAAGCGCTGAGCAACTCATCCTCGCGCGCCGCGACGCGCTCGAAACCGAACTCGATGCGCTCGAACTTGAACAGCGCCTCGCAACCCTCGGTGCGCTGCTTACGCTGCAATACGGGCAGGCTACGCCATGATGGAACACCTCAAACAGCCGCGCATGCGCGCAGTCCTCGCGATCGTCGGCGCATTCGCCGCTGCGGCCCTCATCGGCTTCGGCGGCTACTGGCTTGGCGCCAATCAAGTTGGAGCAGACGCAACGCGGAGCGCGGGCGAACGCGAAGTGCTCTATTGGTACGACCCAATGGTCCCGGACACACACTTCGATGCGCCGGGCAAATCGCCGTTCATGGATATGGATCTTGTGCCGCGCTACGCGAACGAAGCTGGCGGTGGGGCTGGCGTGCGCATCGACCCGAGCGTCGCGCAGAATTTGGGTGTGCGCCTTGCGGCCGTTGAGCGGGCATCCTTATCGCGTTCGGTGACCGCCGCGGGCGTGCTCGCCTTCAACGATCGCCAGGTCGCCATCGTACAGGCTCGTGCCAGCGGCTTCATCGAGCGTTCGTATGGCCGGGCCGTTGGCGATGTCGTCAGCGCAGGCGCGCCGATCGTCGATATCCGCGTGCCGGAATGGACTGCGGCGCAAGCCGAATATCTTGCCTTGCGCAGCGCAGGCGGCGAATTGGCGGCCGCCGCGCGACAGCGCCTTCTGATGTTGGGCATGCCTGAATCGCTGGTGGCGCGGGTCGAACGCGATGGCGCACCGCGACCGATTACGACCGTGACCGCGCCCATCGGCGGCGCCATCACCCAGCTCGACATCCGCGCCGGCATGACCGTCATGCAGGGCGCACCGCTCGCGTCCATCAACAGCGTCTCGCCAGTGTGGCTCGTGGTTTCGCTGGCGCAGGCAGACGCTGGCGCCGCCAGGCCGGGTGGGCACGTTGTCGCGCACACCAGCGCTTATCCCGGTGAGACTTTCGCAGGCCAGATTGAAAGCGTCTTGCCCGCCGCCGATCCTGCAACGCGCACCGTCGAGGTTCGCATCGCGCTCGCCAATCGCGACGGACGTTTGCGTCCAGGCATGACCGCCGACGCCGAAATCGCCGAGCCGGGCGCCGCAACAACGCTCATCATCCCAGCCGAAGCGGCGATCCAGACCGGACGGCGCACGGTCGTGATCGTCGCCGGCGATGACGGCCGCTATGTCCCGACCGAAGTCGAGCTCGGCCGCCGCGCCGGCAATCGCATCGAAGTGCGACAGGGCTTGAGCGAAGGGCAGCGCGTGGTGGCGTCCGGTCAGTTTCTGATCGATTCCGAGGCAAGCCTCACCGGCGCGCTTGAGCGGCTGCAAAGCGCTGCAGCGCCGCAAGACACGTTGCATGACGCGACTGGACGCGTGACTGCCATCGGCGACGGCGAGATCACCATCGCGCACGCGCCCGTTGCGAGCCTGCAATGGCCCTCCATGACCATGCTCTTTCATCTTGAGCAGCCGAACATGGCCCAAGGGCTCGCCGTCGGCGACAGCGTTCGCTTTCGCTTTCGTCAGATCGAGCAAGGCTATCTCGTCGAAGAGATCGCCAAGACGGAGGCGCGGCCATGATCGCCGCGCTCATCCGCTGGTCTGTCGCCAATCGCTTCCTGGTGGTGTTGGCGACGCTCGTGCTCGCCATCGCCGGTGCCCTGGCTGTGCGCGCAACGCCGGTCGACGCCCTGCCCGACCTGTCCGACGTTCAAGTGGTGATCCGCACGACTTATCCTGGCCAAGCGCCGCAAATCGTCGAGGATCAAGTCACTTATCCGCTGACCACAACGATGCTGTCTGTGCCTGGCGCGCGCACCGTGCGCGGCTATTCCTATTTCGGCGACAGCTTCGTCTACATCATCTTCGAAGACGGCACGGACCTCTACTGGGCGCGCTCGCGCGTGCTTGAGTATCTCAACCAGGTGCAATCGCGCCTGCCGCCCACTGCGCGTTCCTCGCTGGGGCCGGACGCCACCGGCGTCGGCTGGGTGTTTCAGTACGCACTGGTGGATCGCAGTGGCCGTCACGACATCGGCCAGCTGCGCAGCCTGCAGGACTGGCTGCTCCAATTCGAATTGAAGAGCGTCCCAGGCGTGGCCGAAGTCGCGTCCGTCGGCGGCATGGTGCGCCAATATCAGATCGTGCTCGATCCCGAACGCATGGCCGCCTACGGCGTCTCGCAGCAGCGCATCGCCGACGCAGTGCGTGCGGCCAATGGCGAGACCGGCGGCGCGGTCCTCGAAATGGCGGAAGCCGAGCACATGGTCCGCGCCAGCGGCTATCTGCGCACGCTCGAAGACTTCGACGCCATTCCCTTGGGCCTTGGCGCGAACGGGGTGCCCGTCCGACTGGGAGATGTCGCCTGGGTGCAGATCGGCCCGGAAATGCGCCGAGGCATCGCCGAACTCGACGGCGAGGGCGAAGTCGCCGGCGGCGTCGTGGTCATACGCGCCGGTGAGAATGCGCGCGAGGTGATCGAGGCGGTGCGCACTCGGCTCTCAGAATTGGAGCGCAGCCTGCCTGAAGGCGTCGAAGTCGTCACGACTTATGACCGCTCGCATCTTATCGACCGCGCCATCGAGAACCTCACGCACAAGCTGGCTGAAGAATTCATCGTTGTCGCGCTGGTATGCGTGCTCTTTCTGTTCCATCTGCGCTCCGCATTTGTCGCCATCATCACACTGCCGCTCGGCGTGCTGGCCGCCTTCCTGATCATGCGCATTCAGGGCGTTGACGCCAACATCATGTCGCTCGCCGGCATCGCCATCGCGGTGGGCGCCATGGTCGACGCCGCCATCGTCATGATCGAGAACGCGCACAAGAAGCTTGAGCACTGGCGCGACTCGCATGGCGGCGCGATGCCGCAAGGCGCCGAACATTGGCGCGTCATCACACGAGCCTCTGTCGAAGTCGGCCCCGCCCTCTTCTTCAGCCTCTTGATCATCACACTCTCGTTTCTGCCTGTGTTTACGCTTCAGGCGCAGGAGGGACGTCTGTTCGCGCCGCTCGCTTTCACCAAAACCTATGCGATGGCGGCTTCCGCGGCGCTGGCGGTGACGCTCACGCCCGTCTTGATGGGCTATTGGATTCGCGGCCGCATTCCGCGTGAGGACGCAAACCCGATCAACCGCTTCCTGGCGCGCCTCTATCAGCCGGCGATCGATTTCACTTTGGCCAAACCGCATCTCATCCTCATTGGCGCGCTCATCGCCTTCGCCACCGTGGCCTGGCCGATTTCACGCATTGGCGGCGAGTTCATGCCGATGATGGACGAAGGCGATTTGCTCTATATGCCGACCGCTCTGCCCGGCCTCTCAGCGGCGGAAGCTTCCGAACTGTTGCAGCAGACCGACCGCATGATCATGAGCGTGCCCGAAGTCGAAAGCGTGTTCGGCAAAGCCGGACGCGCCGAAACCGCAACCGATCCCGCGCCACTCGAAATGTTCGAGACCACCATTCGCCTGCGGCCGCGCTCGGAATGGCGCCCCGCCATGACGCCCCAGCGCATCATCGAGGAGCTCGATCGCGCAGTGCGCGCTCCCGGACTTACCAATATCTGGGTGCCGCCAATCCGCAACCGCATCGACATGCTGGCGACAGGCGTGAAGAGCGCCATCGGCGTCAAGGTCAGCGGACCCGATCTCATGACCATCGACGGCGCCGCGCGCGACATCGAGCGCGCCGTGCGCGAGGTCGGCGGCGTCTCCTCCGCAGTCGCCGAGCGCATCGCCGGCGGACGCTATGTCAATGTCGATATAGATCGCTTCGCCGCCGCGCGTTACGGCCTCAACATCGCCGATGTGCAAAATGTCGTCGCCGGCGCCATTGGCGGGGAAACCATCGGTCAGGTGATCGATGGCCGCGCGCGCTATCCCATCAATCTGCGCTATCCGCGCGAAGTGCGGGACACGCTTGACCGGCTCATCGCACTGCCGATCGTGACCGAGGCCGGCTTGCGGCTCACGCTCGGCGAAGTCGCCAGTATCGAAATCGCCGATGGGCCGGCCATGATCCGCAGTGAGAACGGACGCCTCTCGGCTTACGTCTATGTTGATGTGCGCGGGCGCGATCTTGCTTCTGTCGTGCGCGATTTGCGCGGCGCGATCGCGGAAAATGTCGAACTTCCCGCAGGGGTCAGCGTCGCCTATTCCGGCCAGTTCGAATATCTCGCCCGCGCCGCCGAGCGGCTCACTTTGGTCGGCCCCGCGACCATCCTGATCATTTTCCTGCTGCTCTATCTCACATTCCGCCGGTTCGACGAGGCGCTCATCGTCATGGCGAGCCTGCCGTTCGCGCTCACCGGCGGCGTCTGGCTTGTTTATCTTCTGGGCTATGACTTCTCCGTTGCCGTTGCGGTCGGACTGATCGCGCTTGCGGGCCTTGCCGCCGAGTTCGGCGTTGTCATGCTGATCTATCTCAAGAACGCCATCGCTGAGCGCGAAGCACGCGGCGAGGCGCTGACGCCTCAGATGGTCCGGGACGCCGTTCGTGAAGGCGCCTTGCTGCGGCTTCGGCCCAAAGCGATGACGGTGGCGGTCATCATGGCCGGCCTTTTGCCGATCCTCTTCACGGGCGGCACCGGCGCCGAAGTCATGCGCCGCATCGCCGCGCCACTCGTGGGCGGCATGATCTCAGCGCCCCTTCTGTCTCTATTTGTCATCCCCGCGGCTTATTTGACGATCCGGCGCCGCGGCCTTGAGCGTCAAGAACGCCCATCCTACCAAGACCGGATCGTCCCTCAGACCGGAGAGTGACCATGCTCAGACTGCTTATTATCGCTTCGATCGGCCTTGCCGCCGCCGCCTGCTCGCCGCCCGCTTCCGAAGAGGCGTCCGATATGGGCGGCATGGACATGAGCGCACCGGCCGCGACAGGGCCCATTCAGGGCGCCGGCACGGTCACGGCCGTGGATGCAGCAGCGGGCACGGTCACGCTCAATCACGAACCGATCGCCGCGCTGAGCTGGCCGACCATGACCATGCAATTCACCGTCGAGGATCCCACAGCTCTTCAAGGCATCGAAGCCGGCGATTCCGTCACGTTCGACTTGAAGAGCGCCGAAGAGTCTCAGGTCATCACCGCCATCCGCGAACAATGACGCCATTTGCTGGCACGGCGCACGGCGAGCGGCGTGTCAGCATCCTTGGGCAGGGCTCAACGAGCTACGTCCGTGTGAGGGCGTTCCTTGGCGCGGCCATAGGCTGAAAAGCGCTGCTCTACTGCGACTATCCGGCTGTTCAGGGCCAGCGTAGGTCATCGGGCTGACTTTCGCGACTGGCCTACTCGCCCCATTGCGGTCAGTGGCTCAGCTCACGCCGCAATGGCGTGTTGTCGCCAATTTTGTTGAAAAAGTCGGTGCGCATTTCAGCGAACGCTGATTCCCTTGCGTTGTGAGCAAGGGAGGCGGCGATGATGGGAGAGAAGTCGGGCGCGCAGGGCCAGCTGTTCTATCAATTCAACCTCGATGAAGTGGTTCCTGCCGATCACATGCTGCGTAAGATTGATGCGGTGCTCGATTTGTCCGATCTGCGAGCGCAACTCGCGCCGTACTACTCTCACATCGGCCGCCCTTCGATTGATCCAGAGCTGATGATCCGGATGCTCCTCATCGGCTATTGCTACGGCATCCGCTCCGAGCGGCGCTTGTGCGAGGAGGTCTCGCTCAATCTCGCCTATCGCTGGTTTTGCCGCCTCGGCATCGAGGATGCGGTCCCCGATCACTCGACCTTCTCGAAGACCCGCCACGGCCGCTTTCGCGACGCCGACATTCTACGCAAGGTGTTCGAAACGACGGTCAGGACCTGCATGGACAAAGGCCTCGTCGGGGGCGAAGGCTTTGCAACCGACGCCAGCATCATCCGCGCCGACGCCAACCGGCAAAATCACATCGATGGCGGCGACGATCACGATTGGACCGGCGGCGCCGGCGGCAGTCGCCCGAGCCGTGCGGTGAGCGAATATCTCAAAGGCCTCGATCGCGAGGCCGCGCCGCCAAAAGAGATTTCCCTCGCTGATCCTGCGTCACGACTGACTGCGGCGGTCGGCAGGCCCGCCTTCTTCGGCTGGTGCACGAATTACCTGATCGATGTGAAGCACGCCGTGATCATGGACGTTGAAGCGACGCCGGCGTTGCGCACGGCGGAAGTCAACGCAACCAAGGCGATGATCGATCGCGTCGAGCGCCGTTTTGGCGCTAAGCCAAGGCGGCTCATCGGCGACACCGCCTATGGCACAGCCGAAATGTTGGCCTGGATGGTCGGCCAGAAGAACATCGAGCCGCACGTGCCGGTGTGGGAGAAAGGCGAGCGCGAAGATGGGATCTTCAGCCGATCCGATTTCGCGTACGACGCCGAGACCAACAGCCTCACCTGCCCAAATGGCAAACGGCTCGTCCAGTTTCGGCGCGCCTATCAGACCGAGCGGAGCGGCGTCACCAAGGCCAACACTCGCCTCTATCGCGCCAGCAAGCACGATTGCGACGTGTGCGCCCTGAAGCAACAATGTTGTCCAGGACAGCCGATGCGCAAAGTCACGCGCAGCGTCCACGAAGCTGCCCGCGATGTGGCGCGCGCCATCAACGCCAGTCCCGAATTTCAGCAATCACGTCGCGAGAGAAAGAAGGTCGAGATGTTGTTTGCTCACTTGAAGCGCATCATGAAGCTCGACCGTCTGCGCTTACGTGGCCCATCGGGCGCGCACGATGAATTTACCCTCGCAGCAGCCGCGCAGAACTTGAGGAAACTCGCGAAGGTGCTCTTCGCGCCGCCCCCGATAGCGGCCTCAGCCTAGAGCGAGCACGCACTACCGGGCGGCGCGAGCCGCCGGGCGATGAACTTCGACGAAAGCCTCCGACACAACAGGAGCGCCGAAGACCTCTCGGACTTTTTCAACAGCATCCGCCGAAAGCGGTCGTAGCGCCCGGGCGCGCCGATGTCGGCTTTGTGGGGTTTCCCGGCACATGACGCCTCAGAGGCTGACGCACGAGAAATCGCCATTGCTGCGG